>JAOUEE010000147.1 GCA_029858875.1 Acidimicrobiia bacterium | reverse complement strand
AGCCCCACGGCTTCGGCCACCGGTGGTGTGCCGGCCTCGAACTTCCACGGCAGCTCGTTGGTGGTGAAGCCCTCCTTGGAGACGTCGAGGATCATCTCGCCGCCACCGAGGAACGGGGGCATCGCTTCGAGCGCCTCGGCCCGCCCCCACAGCACGCCGATTCCCATGGGGCCGAGCATCTTGTGGCCGGTGAAGGCGACCAGGTCGGCGCCGATGGCGCCGACGTCGATCCCGCAGTGGGGAACCAGTTGACTGGCGTCGACCAGCACCGCGGCGCCGGCCCGGTGGGCGGCCGCGCGCAGCTCGGTGATGGGGTGATGGTTCCCAGCACGTTGCTCATGGCCGTGACGGCGACGAGCTTGGCCCCGTCGAGTAGCCGGTCGAGATCGGACAGGTCGAGCTGGCCACCTTCGTCGATGGGTATCCAGCGCAGCTCGATGCCTCGCTCGGCGACCAGCATGTGCCAGGGCACGATGTTGGCGTGGTGCTCCATCTCGCTGAGGACCACGGCGTCGCCAGGGCCCAGGTTGGCCCGGCCCCAGCTGTTGGCGACCAGGTTCAATGCCTCGGTGGCGTTCTTGGTGAACACCACCTCGTGGGGACCGGCGGCACCGATGAAGCGGGCCACGGTGGCGCGTGCGCCCTCGAGTGCATCGGTGGCCTCGACCGCCAACTGGTAGGAGCCCCGGTGCACGTTGGCGTTGGTCGTCTCGTAGTACCGCGACATGGCGTCGATGACGACCTGCGGCTTCTGGGAGGTGTTGGCCGAGTCGAGGTAGCGCAGCGGCCGGTCGTTGATGCAGCGGCGCAGAAGGGGGAAGTCGGCCCGGATCCGGCCGGCGTCGAAGGTCATCGGTGGACCTCGTACCCGTCGTGTTCGAGGCGCTCCACGAGTTCCATGCCACCGCTGGCGACGATGCGCCCCTCGACCAGGATGTGCACGTGGTCGGGTCGGAGGTGTTCGAGCAGGCGCTGGAAGTGGGTGATCACGATGACGCCGAGCTCTGGTCGGTCCTTCCGGACCTCCTGGACACCGTTGGCCACCACCCTGAGGGCATCGATGTCGAGTCCGGAGTCGGTCTCGTCGAGGATGGCCAGATCGGGCTCGAGAATGGCCATCTGGAGGATCTCGTTGCGCTTCTTCTCCCCACCGGAGAAACCCTCGTTCAGGTAGCGATCGGCGAACGAGGGGTCGATGTCGAGGCGTTCCATCCACTCCATGATGGCCAGGCGAAGCTCGAGAACCGACAGGTCGACGCCCTTGCGTGACGACAAGGCCTGGCGCAGGAAGTTGATGACCGACACACCCGGGATCTCCTGGGGGTGTTGGAAGGCCAGGAACAGGCCGGCCTTGCCCCGGACATCGGCCGTCCATTCGGTGATGTCGTCACCCCGGAACCGGATGGCGCCCTGCGTCACCTCGTACTCGGGGCTGCCGAGGAGCGTGGAGGCCAGGGTCGACTTCCCGCATCCGTTGGGTCCCATCAGTGCGTGGACCTCGCCGGGCTGCACGACCAGATCGATGCCCCGCAGGATCTCGGTGTCGTCAGCGCGGGCGTGGAGATCATCGATCTCGAAGAGGGGAGCAGCCATGACCCCAGTGTATTTGCACTATGCCCGTAGGAGTTATTGTGCGTCCGGTTTCTGTGGAGATCCGGGCGCTCCCGACCGGGTGAACCGACTGCGGATCGAAGCCAGGACGAGACGGATCCCGAGCGGCACACACCGTATGAAGTAGCGCCTGGACAGGGCCGGTTGTTGCGCGACGCGGTGCAGCCATTCGAGGCCCAGGCGTTGGATCCAGACCGGCGCACGCGCGACATCGCCGGTGATGAAGCTGAAGGACACGCCGACACCCTGGACCCAGGCCGAGGGCAGGGTGTGGCGGAACTGCTGGGCCATATTGGCCTGAAGTCGGCTGGGCAACCCGACGAACACCAGCGCCGGTCGAGCGGCGCTGACCTGGTCGACCTCAGCGGCGATCAGGTCGTCGGAGCCGCTCAGGTCGTCGGGTGGGGTGTGAGCTCCGGCGATGATGAGGTCCGGGTGTCGCTGCTGCAACAGCGCAGCCGCACGGCCGGCCACCGAGCCGACGCCCCCGACCAGGTAGACCGGCAGGCCTCGCTCGGCCGCCTCCTCGATGAGGCGTTCGAACAGGTCGATGCCGCCCACCCGTTCGGGCAGCGGGGTGCGCTGGATCCGACTGGCCAGCACCAGCGGCATGCCGTCGGCCACCACCAGGTCGGCCTCGCGGCTGCGTCGGTCGAAGTCGGGATCGTGCTCACGCAGCCAGAGGTGCTCGAGGTTGTGGGTCATCACGTACCCGCCACGGCCGGCTTCGGCGCGGTCGGCGATGAAGCGGGCCGCCTCGTCGATCGTGACGGGGTCGATGTCGGCCGATCCGATGCGTACTCGGTTGGCGCAGGTGATGGTCATGGCTGCACCGTGGCTCGGGCGTGCTCGTCGCGCGACCAGGCCTGGGGATCAGCCGACCGGCGGCGGCGGACGGCCCGCAGCCGGATCAGGGTCTTGGTGCCGACGAACACCGCAAGGCCCGGCCATCGCCGCGGGTCACGCGCCAGATGCACCAGCCAGGTCGTGTCGCGGTCGTCGGGTACGGTTGCGCCGTGAAGCGCGGCCCACTCGTCGAACTCCCGGCGAGCCGCCTCCCGACGGACCTCGACGGTCACCACGTCTCGCAAGCGTCGACTGACGAGCGGCGAGAAGGTCGCCCCTTCGGCCACGGCCCGCTCCTCGGGGCGGAATCGCGTGAGGGCGAACAGATCGTCGGCCACGATGCGAGGGAAGGCGCCCATGCGCTGGTGGCCCTCGTCGCTGACCGCGTAGAACCCGGCGCCGATGAGGTTGTCCCGGAAGTAGGGCGCGCGTAGCCAGATGTCGAGGAAGAGGCGCATGGGGCGTGAGGCGTCGGGACTGGCCATCAGCACGCGGGGCGCAGCGGCGTGGATGCCGGGCCGCTGCAGCACCTCGGCGACCGCGGTGACGGCGTTTGGGCTGACCACGACGTCGGCGTCGACGTACATCCTGGGGTTGGAGGTGGCGCAGGTACGGCCCAGCTCGAGCGCGGCGGCCTTGGACGGCTCGGCGCTCTCGATGACGCGTATGGGCCCGGGCACGCGCCGAGCTCGTTCGGCGGTGTCATCGGTGCAGCCGTTGCACACCACGACCACATCGAGCTGGTCGCCGTGGGGATCGTCGAGAAGGGCGCGCAGGCAGCTCTCGATGGTGCTGGCCTCGTTGTGCGCCGGGATGATGACCGAGGCATAGGCGCGGCTCACGCCTCAGTCCTCATCGGACCCATGGGCGAGCAGGTCCTGCTTCCATGTCCGAAATCGCGTGCAGGAGGCCCCTGATGGGCCGATGCCGTATCCACTGCCATCAGGCTTCAATCGGAAGGAAAAGGCTCGAGACAAGTCCTTCGAGTCGATCGCGGTGTAGCGCGCATCGGCTCGTCGGGCCGGTCCGGCCCGCCACAGCAGCCACCGCCCGATTCGCCGCTTGTAGGCGATGAGGGGCTGGCCGATGTCGGCGCCCGACCCCAACAGCGTCGGCGGGGCCTCGATCCAGGCCGTCGCCGAGATGTTGCGGTCGCGTGTGGGGGTGAGCGGGAGATCCTCGGTGTGGATCGGCGTCTCGTCGACGGGCCGATCGTCGGCGGCGGTCACCAGCCCCGGGCGACCCAGTCGTCGAGGTTGGGGGCCTCGGCGCCGATGATCGTGTCGTCGCCGTGCCCCGGCAGCACCAGCACGTCGGGGTCGAGGGTGCGGAACAGCCGGTTCTCGATGCTGTCGATGATGGCGTCGAAGTCCCCGCCTTCGAAGCCGGTGGCCCCGGGGCCACCGGGGAACAGGGTGTCACCGCTGAACAGCACCGGGTGATCGAGGAGTCGGAAGCACATGGATCCAGCGGTGTGTCCTGGGGTGTGGATGGTCTGGAGGCGGAGCCGCCCCACCTCGATGACCCGGTCGTCGTCGATCAGGTAGTCGTAGGAGTCGAGCATGGCCGCGTCCTCGGCGGTGACGCCGACGTCGTAGCCGGCCTCCCGCATCTGGGGGATGGCCTGGATGTGGTCCCAGTGGCCGTGGGTCTCGAGGACGGTCTGCACGTCGAGCAGCTGGCACAGCTCGAGCAGCTTCTCGTGCTCGTTGGCCGCGTCGAGCAGCACCGCGCTGCCGGTCTCGCGACAGCGCAGCACGAACACGTTGTTGTCCATGGGGCCGACCACCAGCTTGTGTATCTCGGCGGTGTCGTCCTGGTAGTGACGGGTCGCGGTCAGGTCGAGGGCCATGGGATCAGGCTAGTCCTCCATCCGTCGCAAGCTCAGGCGAAGGGCGACACGACATCGAGGCCCAGCTCGGATGCTGCGCTGATCTGGCGCCGGTCGAAGGTGAGGAATCGCACGGGGCGAGGGAGGCGATCTGCCGCAGCCAGATGGATGGCATCGCCGATGCGGACACGAAACGCCGTGGCCAGCTCGGTGGCCCGGGCCAGGCACCGATCATCCACGGGCACGCGGGCCATGTGGTCCCAGTCGGCCCGGAACGCTCGCCACAGATCATCGAGCTGCACCCGATCGAACGCCAGCTGGTGCAATGTGGCCTGCACCTCGGGTCGGACCAGCGCCGAGGCACACCAGATGGGAGCGTCCTGCATGGTGGCCATGACCAGGTCACGGTCGGCGTCGGTGACGTAGCGACGGATCACCGCCGAGGAGTCCACGGCCAACAGCGCCTCCACCTCACGCGCCCCGCAGCTCGTCCAGGAGCTGATCGAGGCGCACATCCACCGGTCGCGGCATCGGGGTGGGTGCGCCGGCCCGCTCACGTCGGGAGGGCACGACCTGACCGGTGGCGATCAAGTCGTCGAGACCGGGGCGACCCGGCGGTTCGAGCGGGCCGATCTGCGCCGTGGGGGAGCCGTCGACCGTGATCACGATGCGCTCGCCTTCCCGGGCCCGACGCAACACGGCGGCCACCTCGTTGCGCAGCTCCCGGACACCGATGTGGGCCCGGCCCGGGTTCGACGCCATGGCGCCAGGGTAGACGCCACGTCGGTCCGTAGCACGCGTGTACACCAGTGAGTTGGTCGCCGGGGGGCACGCTGACCTACGGTCGGGCCGTCCGAATCCACCGTGTCGCCAGGAGTACCCCCCGTGAACTTCGCCTTCAGTGAAGAACAAGAGCAGCTGCGCACCTTCGTTCGCCAGTTCCTCGAGGAGAAGTCGAGTGAAGAGGCCGTGCGCGAGCAGATGGCCACCGAGAAGGGCTACGACGACGCCGTCTGGTCCCAGATGTCCGAGCAGATGGGCCTGCCCGGGCTCATCATCCCCGAGGCGCACGGCGGTCAGGGCTACAGCTACGTCGAGCTGATCGTGGTGCTCGAGGAGATGGGGCGCTCGCTGCTGTGCGCCCCGTACTTCTCCAGCGTCGTGCTGGCGGCCAACACCCTCATCCATGCGGGCGACGACACCGCAGCGGCGGCTCATCTTCCGGGGATCGCCAGCGGCGAGACCACGGCCACGCTGGCCTTCACCGAGGAGAATGGCCGCTGGGACGAGTCGGCCATCACCATGTCGGCCACCGCGGCCGGCGATGGGTACACCCTCGACGGCACCAAGATGTACGTGATCGACGGGCACACGGCCGGGCTGATCCTGGTTGCGGCCCGCACCGGGGCCGGGGTGTCGCTGTTCGCCGTCGAAGCCGACGCAGCCGGCCTCACTCGCACTCCACTGGCCACCATGGACCAGACCCGCAAGCAGGCCAAGCTCGAGTTCTCGGCCACCCCGGCCACCCTCATCGGGACCGATGGTGGCGGTTGGCCCGTGCTCGAGCGGGTGCTCGACCTGGCCGCCGTCGGCCTGGCCGCCGAACAGGTCGGTGGAGCCCAGATGTGTCTGGACATGGCGGTGGAGTACGCAAAGGTGCGTGTCCAGTTCGGCCGACCCATCGGCTCGTTCCAGGCGATCAAGCACAAGTGTGCCGACATGCTGCTCGAGGTCGAGTCGGCCAAGTCGGCGGCGTACTACGCCGGTTGGTGCGCAGCCGAGCTCAACGACGAGCTGCCGTCGGTCGCGTCGCTGGCCAAGGCGTACTGCTCCGAGGCGTACTTCCACGCGTCCGCCGAGAACATCCAGATCCACGGCGGCATCGGCTTCACCTGGGAGCACCCGGCCCACCTGTACTTCAAGCGGGCCAAGAGCTCCGAGCTGTTGTTCGGTGACCCCACGTATCACCGAGAGCTCCTCGCCCAGCGCATCGGCATCTGATCGGGCGGCCGCACCGGCCCACCACCCCGTCTGATGGGGCTCGTCCTGATCATCGTCGCGGTCGTCGGGGTCGTCCTCATCGCCCTCGTGGCGGTGGGCCGCGCCGTCGGCCAACTCGAAGCCCAGGACGCCCCGGTGGTGTTGCGCGTGGAGGAGGCCGTCGAGTGGATCGGCGAGCGCCTCCCGCACGAGGTGAGCGGACGGCTCTCCTACGACGACGTGACGCTCATCGTCGAGTGGCACCTGCAGTGGTTCGCCGAGCAGGGCCTGGCCAGTGAGCATGGTGAGGAGCTGGCCAACGCGGCGATGAGCGACGATCGGGTGGCCCCACTCGACGAGGCTCACGACTACGTCGTGGCCGCGCTGGTGGCCACCGAGGTCCCCATCGATCCGATCGACGCCGTCGTGGTGATCGATCTCCATTCTCGGTACCTCCGGCGCATCGGGGCCTACGGCGACGACCGTCCCCCGATCTGAGCCGTTCGGGCGTGGTCTCGGAGCGGGTTCGGGACTGGCCGCGGGACAGAAGGCTTCGCTACCCTTGCCGATCGGGGTCCGGGTCGGGACGGACTGCCCATGCCGCCGCGACCACCAACGGGGAGAGACCCAGGGTCATGACCGAAGCGTCCCCAGAGAACGTCCCACCTCGGGTCTTCGCCGTTCTGGGCATGCACCGCAGCGGTACGTCGTGCCTCACCGGTTCACTCCAGCGGGCCGGGCTGCAGCTGGGCCGCCACCACACGTGGAACCGACACAACCCGAAGGGCAACCGCGAGAACCAGGACGTGATCGACCTCCACGAGGCGGTGCTGGCCGACAACGGTGGCGCATGGGACGATCCACCCGATTCGGTGCGCTGGAGCGATGCCCACCTCGATCAGGCCCGGGCCCTGCTGGCCGAGCACGCCAAGGGGGCGAACTGGGGTTTCAAGGACCCGCGTGCGCTGCTCGTGCTGGACGGCTGGAAGCAACTGGTGCCGCTGCACCTCGTCGGCATCTTCCGCCACCCGGTGTCGGTGGTCGAGTCATTGGCCGGCCGCGGCGGCTTCCCTCGCGACCGGGCGCTCGACCTGTGGCTGGCCTACAACCGTCGGTTGCTGGCCGAACACGACCGGGCGCCGTTCCCGGTGGTCAGCTTCGACGCCGACTCCGACGAGTTCACCACGGCCGTCAACGAGGTGATCCTCGAATTGGGGCTCCGGCCGGTGGCCGACAACGATCAGTTCTTCGCCGAGGAGCTGCGCAGCAACGACAAGTACCGCCGGGCCGATGTCCCCGCCGAAGCCGCCGATGTCTATGCCGCCCTCCGGGAGCTCGCTTCATGAGGTTGCCGCTCGCACCCCGCCGGGGTCGGGCGCCGTCCACGCCAGGGGAGGCTCCCGTCGTGGCCCGTGCACCGGTGGTCGCCCGGCATCGGGTGGCCGATCCGTTCGAGGGCCCACTGCCGGTCCCCGACCTGGCCCCACCCCTGCCGAACACCGGGGCGCCGACCCTGTCGATCGTGGTGGTGGTGCACCGGATGCGGGCCCAGGCCATGCGGACCGTCCAGTCGTTCTGCGCCGGCTACCAGCAGGGCGTGGAGAGCCACCAGTACGAGATCGTGGTGGTCGAGAACGAGAGCGACGAGATGCTGGCGCCCCTCGAGGTCGAGGCGATGGCCCCGAATGTGCGCTATCACGCCCGGGCCGAGAGCGAGCCCACGCCGGTGAACGCGGTGAATGCCGGGGTGGCCGCCAGCCGCGGCGAGCTGGTGGCGATGGTTGTGGACGGCGCCCGCATGGCCAGTCCGGGCCTGGTGGCGCACACCCTGGCCGCCAGCCGGCTGGCCAAGAGCGTGGCCGTGGTCGTTCCCGGCTACCACCTGGGCGAGCAGCTGCAACAGTGGGCGGCGGCCGATGGCTACGACCAGCAGGCCGAGGCCGAGCTGCTCACCGGCATCTCCTGGCCCCAGGATGGGTACCGGCTGTTCGACATCGCCGTGCTCAGCGGCACCAGCAAAGGCGGTTTCTTCCGGCCGTTCGCCGAGAGCAACTTCTTGTGCCTGCCCCGCCAGATCTGGGACGAGCTGGGCGGGATGGACCACCGGTTTCGGTCGGTCGGCGGTGGCTTCGCCAACCTCGACCTGTATCGGCGGGTCCTCGACCACGAGGAGATCGTGCCGGTGATGCTGGCCGGTGAAGGCACGTTCCACCAGTTCCACGGCGGCGTCACCACGGGAGGGACCGTCGCCGATCAACGCAATGCCATCGTGGAGGCGTCGCGGGCCGAGTACGCCGCCATCCGAGGCGAGCCGTTCGGGCCACCTCGAAAGCGGTTCCTGTACCTGGGAGCCATCCCCCCGCAGGCGCTGCCCTTTCTGCTCCACTCGGTGGCCCACGTGGTCGATCCGGCGTGAGCCCCGAACCCTCGACCGGAGAAGACGTGACGCTGTACCTCCCACCCTCGATGGACTACGTCCCCGACAAGATGGTCTTCAGTACGTGGGTCGACCACGTGCCCTTCGGCTACGACCTCGTCGCCGCCATGGGCCCGCACCTGCTGGTCGAGCTGGGGTCGCACTACGGGATGTCCTTCTTCACCTTCTGCCAGGCGATCAAGGATCACCACGTCGACGGTCTGGCCTACGCGGTCGACACGTGGGAGGGCGACGATCACACCGGCCCCTACGGTGAGGATGTCTTCAGCGGGGTGCAGAGCCATCTGCGCGATCACTACCGAGGCTTCTCCTATCAGCTCCGCATGACCTTCGACGAGGCCCGCGAGCAGTTCCCCGACGAGTCGGTCGAGCTCCTGCACATCGACGGTTT
>JAOUEE010000508.1 GCA_029858875.1 Acidimicrobiia bacterium | reverse complement strand
AACCACTACCGGAGCACCGCCGCAGCCGCGCCGGCCAGTCGGCCGCTCGAGCTGCTGGTCCCGCTCATCACCGTCACTCGGTCGAAGCTGCTGGCCGACACCGCCCTCGAACAAGCGGCCACCGTGGCCACCGACCCGGCGCAGTGGGACCTGCCCGAGGCCGACTGCCGTCGGTTCATCCGCATCGGTCCCCTCGCCCAACCCCGGCTGGAAGCCCCACTCGGCTGGGTGCTGTCCGAGGTCTCGCGGCGAACGCTCGACGCCGACCTGAACGAAGCGGTGACCACCGACCAGTGCGTGCAGGAGCTCTTCGGGATCATGCGCACCCAACCGACCGGCTGATCTACGCTTGGTGCCAGACAGGGGGACACCGTCATGACCTTCCAGATCAGCTACGGCCACTTCGACACCGAGACGGAGGCACTGGCCGAGGCGGCGCAGCTGGGCCTGAGCCCGGTGACCGTCGACTTCGAGGCCGAGAACAGCGACCTGCACTGGCACGACTTCGCCAGCCGGGTCTACGTCACCGACGGCAACGTGCGGATCGAGACGGTCGATGGCCAGACCTGCGAGCTCCATCGCGGTGACATGATCGAGGCCGATGCTCGGGTCGTACATCGCGAGATCACCCGCGGCTACCGGGCGGTGATCGGTTTCGCCGCCGATCCGACCTCGTTGTCGCGACCGATCAACAAGGACCCGGCCGAGCTGTCCTGAGCGCCCTTTCCATCGACGGTGCGCGGGTCGTAGGGTCGACCACGCCGGCCGCCGTCGGCCGCGTGGAGAGGAGCAGCCATGGATCGCCCAGCCGATGTGATCGACTTCACCCCCGACCCCACGCTGTATCCCTTCGAATCCCGGTGGTTCACCAGTTCGGTCGGGTCGGTGCACTACATCGACGAGGGCGACGGTCGTCCGCTGCTGTTCCTGCACGGCAACCCCGACTGGAGCTTCCTGTACCGCATGATCGTCCGCGCCCTGCGCGACGAGTTCCGTTGTGTGGCCCCCGACTACCCGGGCTTCGGCTTGTCGGTCCACCCCGACGGCTACGGCTACACGCCGGCCGAGCACGCCACGGTCATCGCCGAGCTGGTGAACCATCTGGACCTCACCGACATGGTGGTCATGGGTCAGGATTGGGGTGGGCCCATCGGCATGGACATCGCCTCGCGCCAGCCGGAGCGGGTCCACGGGTTGGTGATGGCCAACACCTGGTTCTGGCCGGGCGACGACCGGGTGACCAAGATGTTCTCCCGGGCCATGGGCAGCCCGCCGCTCCAGTGGCTCATCAGAAACCGGAACTTCTTCGTGAGCCCGCTGATGCGGCGGTCATTGCAGACCAAGCTCACGGACAAGGAGTTCGCGCACTACACCGACGTGGTACCCACGCCGGCATCACGCGAGGGCATTGCCGTGTTCCCGAAGGAGATCCTGGGCTCGCATCCCTGGCTGGGCGAGCTGGAAGCACGCGTCCCGAAGCTGGCCGACAAGAAGGTGGCGCTGATCTTCGGCCGGAAGGATCCGGCGCTGGCCCGCGACGAGACCATCGCCCGATGGCGCCGGCAGTTCCCGGACGCATCGCTTCTGGAGCTGCCCGAGGCCGGTCACTACGTGCAGGAGGACGCGCCGGCCGAGATCGTTCGGGTCATCCGAGAGACCTACTCGGGATAGCGGCGACCGATACCGATGCCGACGCTGTTACCCGACCCCGACCAGCGTCGCGTGCGCCATCGGATCGTGTCGGTCGACGATCACCTGATCGAACCCCCGGATCTGTTCGAGGGACGAATGCCGTCCGCGCTGCGCAACCGAGCACCGCGGGTCGTCACCGCATCGGACGGCCGACAGGCCTGGCACTACGAGGAGGGGCAGTATCCCAACATCGGACTCAACGCGGTGGTGGGCCGACGGCGCGACCAGTGGTCGATGGAACCGGCCAACTTCGACGAGATGCGCCCGGGGTGCTGGGACATCGAGGCTCGCATCGCCGACATGGATCTGGCCGGGATCGCGGGTTCGCTCTGCTTCCCCTCGCTGATCGCCGGATTCGCGGGCGGGGTCTTCAGCCGATCCGCGGACCCCGAGCTGGGCCTGGCCTGTGTGCGGGCGTG
Organism: Acidimicrobiia bacterium; assembly: GCA_029858875.1. Taxonomy (GTDB): domain Bacteria; phylum Actinomycetota; class Acidimicrobiia; order Acidimicrobiales; family SHLQ01; genus JAOUEE01. The sequence continues at coordinate 96 of JAOUEE010000508.1, read as the reverse complement.
GAACGACTGGCACCTCGAAGCCTGGGCCGGACCGCACCCCGACCGCATCATCCCCCTCCAGATCACCTGGCTGCAGGACCCGAACGTGGCCGCCGC
>JAOUEE010000509.1 GCA_029858875.1 Acidimicrobiia bacterium | reverse complement strand
TGTCGACCGCGCTGATGCGGGTGACGAGAGCGAGCAGCTCCACGTAGGAGAACAGGTCGACCCCGCCCTGCACCAGGTCGTCGATCCAGGGCTGATCGACATGTGGATCGACGGCCAGACGCCGAGCCGCCTCGACCGCGGCCGACGTGAGCGAGCTGGAGGGCACGGCCCGACCTTCCCGAGCAGCGCGGGCTGTGGCGACGATGGCCACCCGCTCGGCGCCCGTCCACCAGGTCCCGGGTGCGGCCATGCGGGTCCGCTCTCGATCCAGTCCGTCCGTGTAGGTGGCATCGAGAAGAGGGCCCATCGGTCCAGTGTGGCTCATCGGTAATGTACGCGAGCGACGCGGGGCGGTGACCTTGAGCTCTGGTCAAGCACCGTCCGGTCAGGCACGATGGCCGAGTGCATCCCATGGCGAAGGTGACGGGCGTAGCCGCTCGGGTCATCGGGGTCGGCGCGGCGGCCCTGTGGGCCATCCCGTTGGTGGCCGGCGTCGCCACCGACGAGGGTTTGGATTCGGAGGCTCTGGCCGAATCGATAGGTATCGCTCTGTTCGGAGTGGCCAACATCACCGGAGTCTCGGTGATCTTCATCCGGGAGCGGCTGGCGGCGCCGTGGCTGCTCATCACCGGAGTCGCCTTCTGCATCTTCGCGATCATCACGGCCGGCCGAAATCAACTGCTGGCCGCAGCCGTCAGCGGCGGCCCCTTCATCGCCAGCGCGCTGCTCCTGTACCTGAGCAGGCGATTCGAGCACCATCGCGGCCATCGTCCCGATGCGGTTCAGTCAGATGGGGCCGACATCTCCGGCTGACCGGCGAGGAACGGTCGTTTCGCCGCGACGGGGTCGGGCCCGGCGGCGATGTCGGCGGCCACCTCGAGGGCGACCCGTACCGGATCGCCGTCGACCAGGCGTTGCACCAGCCCGATGCGGAGCGCTTCGGTCGCATCCACCAACCGACCGGTGAGGCACAGATCCCGGGCCATGGGATCGCCGACCACGGCCGTCACCAGCTCGTGGAGCGCGGGGAGCCCGTGGCGAACCTGGGGCTGGCCGAACACCGCCGTGGGACCGGCCACCCGGAGGTCGCACATGAGGGCCAGGTCCATGCCACCGGCAACCGCCGAGCCGACCACCGCGGCGATCAGCGGCTTCGGGAAGGTGTGTACGGCATGGTGATAGGGCCCGGCGTCGACGAACACTTGCCCCGGGTCGGAGGCGCCGGCCAACTCCTTCAGATCGAAGCCGGCGCAGAAGTGTTGCCCGGCCCCGGACAACACCACGACGCCAACCGCCTCGTCGGCGGCCGCCGCCGACAACTGGTCCACCAGCGCTCGGCGCAGTTCGCCCGAAAGTGCGTTGCGTCGTTCCGGGCGGTTCAGGACCAGGTGGCACACACCCGCCTCGTGACGGACCGACAACACGTCGGGCATCAGCGAGCGTCGTCCACCCGCGCCCCGGGGCCGTCCTTCTTGACGCAGGCGATGCCCTTCTCCATGGCGGCCTTCGACGAGTACATCTGGCTGCGCCCGATGGGTTCGCCGTTGCCGGCCAACAGCACGAAGTAGGGCTTGGCGTTCTTGGCTCTGCGCCGGTCGAACTGCTTGTCCTTGGTGGCGTTCTTCCGCACCGATTCGATGCCCTTCACTGCGCTGGCCTTGACCTTGTAGAGCTCGCTGGTGAGCAGGACCTGGCCGTTCGCCGCCTTGAGGTTGAACAGGATCTGCCCGTCCTTCGCCTTCGTGAGGTCGTATCTCGGAGCCATCGTCTCCCCTGCCGTGTGTGACCCGGCTCAGACCGTACGGCCGAGGAAGGCGGCCAGCTGATCGGCCGGACCGGCACCGTCGGGTGCCTGCTGTTCGGCCCCGAACGGGGCTCCTTCGGGGCCTCGGAAGGTGTCCTGGATGGCCATCTTCGACTGCTGGAGCAGCCCGGCGGCGAGCTCGGGGTTCAGGTCGGTGGACTGACCGGTGGCCTTGGCCAGATCCCAGCCGTGCTGGAAGGTGTCGGTCGATGCCAGTCCGAGGACCGCCACGCCCGGCATGTCGCCGAAGGGCAGGCTCACGGTCTTCTGGAGCGCACCGTCCTCGCCGAAGGCCGCCAGCGCCGCACCGCTGGCTTCGTCGAAGGCGGCGACGAAGTCACCGGCGGCGTAGTCGGCATCGGCCCCCGTGGGCGGTGTGCCCTTCATGCCGGCGACGAAGAAA
>JAOUEE010000507.1 GCA_029858875.1 Acidimicrobiia bacterium | reverse complement strand
CCCAAGACGGCGGAGGGGCCGATGACAGCTCAGGAGCCTCACCGGAGGAGATCACCGCTGGCCAGGAGGCCCTGGCCGCCGTGGGCTGCTATTCAGGCCAGATCGACGGGAAGTACGGGCCGGCCACCGATCAGGCCATCCGCGATTTCCTGAGCGCCAGCGGGCTCGAGGTCGACGGTATCTTCGGCCCCGCGACCCTTGCTGCCCTCGAGGATGCAGCCTCCGCCGGCCAGACCGTCTGCACCGCTACACCTCCCCCGGGCGCAACCGAACCAGCGCTGGAGGACGCCCCGAGCCCAGCGGGCGGCACGGTGAAGCGACTCGTAGTTCCCGGACCGCAAACGTCGGTGCTGCTGGCGTGCGACCGGGGCGGATTCCAGCCCTTCTTCTTCACCGACGAGGGCGATTGGGTGGATTGTGAGGCCGCAGCGGGGACCGATCCGGGTCCCGAATCCAGCCTCACCGAAGCCACGCTCGAAGACGTCCAGAGCCCGGCAGGCGGCACCGTCAAACAACTCACCATCCCCGGGCCTCAGACATCGGTGCTCGTCACCTGCGCCGCCGAAGACACCTCGCCGTTCCTCTTCACCGATCAAGGAACCTGGGTCGGCTGCCAAGGCTGATGCCGCTCGCGAATCACCAGACCCTACCCCCCTGAGACTGGCCCAGAGGTTGTGTTCAGGATCGCCATGTCGAATTCGACCACGCCCTCTCGACAAGAATCACTTGGCCGAAGCAACGGATGGTCGCCGCCCGTTGGATCCGATCATGATCGGCGTCGCTAGTCATCGCCGTGCTCTTCCAGGCCCCGGAACTTCGCTGAGGTCAGTCAGTCCACGGGCTCGACGAATGCGATCGCCGGGAACTCCCGCAGGGTGGCACGACGGAGCGCAACGACGGCCCCCACGATCAGCGCAATGAGGGTGAGACCGCCCACCCAATCCTCGAACGCCCGGCCGGGGCTCCACCAGAGCAACAGCACCACGATCCCGACGGTTCCGGCAGCGACAGACCCGCCGGAAGCGTTGAGGGCTGGAGCGAGAAAGCGCCTCGCCGCGTGGGCCTGCGATCGTGTTCCGAGCAACGTGGCAAACCCTGCGATCAGCACGCCGTAGACGATCCCCGACCACGCCATCTGACCGACCAGGCCGGTCGCGACGTATGCGGAGACGTTGGCGACCGGTCGGTTCCCAGGGTTGGAGATGATCGCATCGAGCACGGCTCGGACAGCGACGGCTCGGAGCGCCAGCACGAACACGCCTGCCCCGATCAGGCTGAGCCCGACATTCCGCAGCACGACCAGTCGACGGTCTCTCGCGTAATACACGGCGGTGGCATGGAGGGCCACGACGACCAGCAGCAGGAACCACGACAGAAAGTCGAGCACCTGAACCCCGGTCTGAGCAGTCTTGAGCTCGTCGGACTCGAAGATCGTGACGACACCCGCATCTTGCGGAAGGCTGTCGATCACATCAGAGGAGAGCCCGAGCGCGTCGCCGACCTGGCGCACCAGCTCACCGAGATCGAGCGTCACCGCTCCGGTCGCCGTGGATACGAGCGGACCGGTCTGATCGCGCAAGATGCTGACCAGCTCCTGGTGCGACGCTCGATTCGCGGTGCTCCACGCGTCGCGGAATCCTTGGGAGCGGACGAGTTGATCGATCACGGTGCCGGCCGGGGCTCGCAGCGCCGACGTCAACGGGCCGGCGAGCCCCTTGAGATCGGGCGGCAGCGCGGCCTCGATCTCGGCCGTGATGGCGTCGGCCTGCTGGAAGAGCTGATCGGTCAAGTACGCCGAGAGCGCGTCCTGCACCTCCGGCTCCTCGAGCAACTGATCGCTCAACGTGACCCACGCCTCGGTGTCGAGGGTCTGGACGCGCACCCAGGTGGAGAAAACGCTCAGGACTGCGACGAGCGTGGCGATCGCCACCAGCGTCGAGGACAACCACGGTGGCGCGTACCGGTGCGACCGGACGGGAGGCAAACCATCGACCTCGTCGGGCGCGTCGTCGGTCATCTCGTCGATCGTCGCGAGCCATCGGGCACCGCGAGAAGCTACTCGCCCGTTGGAACGTTGTCGAAAGCGCGTCATTGACGGGCAACACCATCGACATTGGCCTCGTAGTTGATCTGCCAGAGGTGACGGCTCGCTCGAAGGACCATCACAGCGAACGCGATCAGGGCGACCACGACGGGAACACCCCAACT
>JAOUEE010000146.1 GCA_029858875.1 Acidimicrobiia bacterium | reverse complement strand
TCTCGACGCCGGTATCGACGTCACCCACATCGACTCGCACATGGGCACCCTGTTCCACGCCAAGTTCTTCGCCATCTACCTCGACCTGGCTCGCGAGTTCGCCATCCCCGCCTTCCTGCCCATCAGCGGCGACGCCCCCGACGACGGGCCCACCGTCGAACCGATCCGGGCCATGGGCCAACAGGGGTGGCCGCTGTTCGACGGGTTCTGCGCCGACTCCCTCTCGTTCGCGCCCGGTGACGGCGTGACCCACAACCAGCGGCGACTGGACGGGCTGGGGCCGGGCCTCAACTACCTGATCTGCCACCCGGCCCAGCGGGGCGGAGAGCTCGAGGCCATCACCGACAGCGCCCACTGCCGTGAGTTCGAACGCACCTTCTACGGTGGACCGGCGGGCTACGACGCCCTGGCATCGGCTGGCATCGCCACGATCGGAATGCGACCCCTCCGCGACCTGTTGCAGCAGAGAACCCGACCGACGGAGCACTGATGGCCGATCAAGCCGACCTGCACGACACCCCCGCCCCAAAGTGGCAGGGCATCAACCACCTCGCCCTGGTGACCCCCGACATGGACACCACGGTGCGCTTCTACACCGGGGTGTTGGGTATGCCCCTGGTGGCCACCACCATGGCCGGACCCATGCGCCACTACTTCTTCGAGATGTCGCCCGGCAACACGGTCGCCTTCTTCGAGATCGAGGGTGCCGAGACCTTCGCCAAGGGAGCCGGCTCGCCGCCGCCCGACCATCCGATCCAACTCGACCATCTGTCGTTCAATCTCGCCGACGAAGCCGACCTCGAGCAGTTGCGGGCCCGGCTGATCGCCGCTGGATCCGAGGTCACCGAGATCGTCGATCACCAGGTGATCCGCTCGATCTACTTCACCGACCCCAACGGCATCGCGCTGGAAGCGTCCTACTGGGTGACCGACCCGACCGGCCACGAGCCCCAGGTCGGCGATCCCATGTTGTTCGGCGATCCCCGGCCGACACCGGCGGTGGCCGAGATGGCCGAAGGCGACATCACCTCGTTGCCGCGCACCCAGCTGAGCTGAGCCGCCCCATGAGTCAGATCACCGGCAGCATCCTCCAGACCTTCGAGCTGGGCAGCCCACCGTGGCCCACGCTCGATCCGTTCCTGTTCTGCGTGCACCACGTCGACGCCTACCCCGCGGGCGACGACCGGCTGGCACCGGCGGCCTCGCTGGCCGGACGCACGATCGGGCAGGACTTCGCCAACGTCGACGGCTGGAACATGTACCACGGGTCGGTGGTACCGGGCTTCCCCGCCCACCCGCACCGCGGCTTCGAGACCGTCACCTACGTCCGGCGGGGCCTCATCGATCACAGCGATTCGCTCGGCGCCACAGCCCGGTTCGGGCGAGGCGACGCCCAGTGGCTGACCGCTGGTCGGGGCATCGTCCACGCCGAGATGTTTCCGTTGGTCGACCGCGACCGCGACAACCCGCTCGAGCTCTTCCAGATATGGCTCAACCTGCCGGCCGACGACAAGATGGTCGAGCCGTACTTCACCATGCTGTGGGCCGATGACATCCCCGACGTGGTGACCACCGATGAGCACGGCCGGTCGACCACCATCACGGTCGTGGCCGGCTCCATCGACGGTCAGTCGCCTCCTCCCCCGCCGCCCGACTCCTGGGCGGCGCGCGCCGAGGCCGACGTGGCCGTCCTCGGCATCCACGTGGACGGCGGCGCCCGTCTGGAGGTCCCCGCCGCGACGGCCGGCACCAACCGTGTGCTCTATCTGTACGGCGAGGGGTCGGCCGTCATCGACGGGCAGCTGATAACGCCACCCACCGGCGTGGTGCTCCAGGCGGCGACGGCCACCCGTATCGAGGCCGCCACCGACGTCGACGGGTTGATCCTCCAGGGGCGGCCCATCGGCGAGCCGGTGGCCCAGTACGGACCGTTCGTCATGAACGACCGGGCCGGGATCGAGCAGGCCTTCGAGGACTACCAGCGCACCCGATTCGGCGGCTGGCCGTGGCCAGCAGACGATCCTGTCCACGACCGCCAGCAAGGCCGCTTCGCCCGCCACGCCGACGGCCGCACCGACTCCCCCGACCGGTAACGGGTTCTGACCCCGTCACCGGCGGGCGAAGGTGTTGACGTAGTCGATGTGGAGTTGGGGGTGCCAGGCCCAGCGGCGGTAGCCGTCGGTGTCGGTGCCCCCGAGCCGGGCGGCCACCAAGGGGGTCATCGACGAGAAGGCGGCCTCGGGATCGTCGGTGTGCATCTCGTAGAAGTGCAGGAACATCGGGCCGGGTCCGGCGTTTCGGTACGGCGTGATCATGCCGAATCCGGGCACCGCGGTCTCGGCGATGTGGCGGATGTGGACGAAGTCACCCCAGTCCCGAAGCTCCTGCGCGTGGGCCGGCTCCTTCGGGCTGATCAGCACCAACTGGAGCCCGTTGGTGGACTGGCCGCTGAGCGAACCCTGACCGGGCCGGGGTGTGCGCAGGAACCGGAACGACCCCGTCACCTCGTCGTCGGCCGGGGGCAGGGGGGCATCAGCCCCGACCTCGTGCACGGCGAGCAGCGCGAACTCGGGCAGGGTCCGGGGCAGGTCGGTGCGGTGCGGCACCTGATTGGCGAACAGCGTGAGCGGTGCATCATCGAAGTACGCGCCTCGCCGGGCCCGGTAGGTGTCGGGGTCCAGATCGCACATCTCCAGATGCAGCCCGGCCGGCTGACGCGCCTCCACGGCCGCGACCGTATCCCGATCCGACGATGTGACGGACGACCGCCGAAACCCCGTCGGGTCCAGCGCCCAACGGCCCGACAATGCCTTGGTGAATCAACGCCTCCTCGAGCTTCCCCGGACCGCCCGGGCCCATACCAGAACCCTCACCGCCTTCAGCCGTCACGGCGCCATTGCCGCCGGGCGACTCCTGTCGGAGACACGGGTGACGACCCCTGCCCGCCAGCTGCTCATGATGGTCCTCGGATCCAGCCTCATCGGGTTCGGCGTCGCCGCCTTCCGAGCCGGCGACCTGGGGCTACCGCCCTTCGACGTACTGCTGTCGGCCATCGACGCACGTACCGGACTGAGCCACGGCCAGGCCGCCTGGCTGGTGTCGGGCAGCCTCATCCTGGTGGCGACGGTGTTGGGGCAACGACCCCGACCCAGCACCCTGTTGTTCGTCCTGGCCAATGGTCTGGCCGTCGATGCTGCCGCGCAGCTCATCGTGCACCCCGATCCCCTCGTCGCGCAGATGGCGATGGTGGGCGTCGGTGTCGCCACCATCGCCGCGGGCATCGCCGTCGTCGTCCACTCGGGTCTCACCGGCGGATCGTTCGAGATGCTCATGCGAGCCGCCGAGGTGCGGGGCCTGCGCCCGACCACCGTCCGCCTGGGTCTCGAGATCAGCGTTCTCGCCGCGGGCATCATGCTCGGCGGCGACTTCGGCATCGCCACGGTGGTGTTCGCCCTGGCCATCGCCCGGGCGATGAGCCTGGTGCTCCAGGCCATGGCCGACCACCGTCGCGGGCGGGCGGCCCGCCTCGTCACGGCCGCCTGATCGCTCAGATCACCGCCTGGTCGCGGAGGGCCCCGATCTCCTCCCACTGGTAACCGGCCTCCAGCAGTACCTCCTCGGTGTGCTGGCCCAGTTCGGGAGCCAGTTGACCGGGCACGGCCGGTGTGTCCGACAGCGCCAGGGGTGTGCCGGGGAGCACCACCTCGCCCCACTCCGGGTGATCGACCACCTGGAGATACCCGTTGGCATGTGCCCCCTCGTCGGCCAGCACGTCGGCATAGGTCCGAACCGGAGCGAATCGCACATCGTTGGCCCGGAACAACGCGTCCCACTCGGCCGTCGTCCGGGTGACGAGCACCTCGTCGAGGATCTCGAACAGCTCCTCCTTGGCCCCGTCGACCAGGAACAGGCCGGTGAACCGCTCCTCCTCGGCCAGCTCCGGGCGACCCAGCAATGCGAAGAACGGGGCCTTGTCGGGCACCCCGACGAGGGCGATGTGGCCATCGGCCGTGGGGAAGATCCCGTAGATGGCCGGCACGAGGTGGTGGCCCTGCCCGCCTGGCGGCGGTCCCTGGCCGGCCAGGGCGTGGGCCGTGAGCTCGGAGGCCTGCGCGAACAGCTGACCGCCGTAGAGCGACACCTCCACCTTCTGGCCCCGCCCGGTGCGGTGTCTGGCCAGCAGGGCCGCGAGCACGCCGGCCACCATGTTCTGCGAGGCGATGTGGTCGGCGAAGGTGACCCCCACCGGTCGGATCGAGCCATCGTCGTCGCCGATCATGGTGAGGATGCCGCCGGCGGCCTGGCCACCGATGTCGGCCCCCTTGATCGCGGCGTCGGGCCCGACGAAGCCGTACGCGCTGCCCGCGGCGTACACGATCCCGGGATTGACCGCGGCGAGGTCCTCATACCCCAGGCCCCAGCTGTCGAGCGTGCCGGGAACCAAGTTGGAGATCACCACATCGGACCGTTCGGCCAGGGCGAGGAACACGTCGCGTCCCTGCGGTCGGTGCAGGTCGAGGGTGATGCTGCGCTTACCCCGATTGCAGCCCACCAGGTAGGGCGGCCGCATGTCGTCCCACGCCGAGAGCGGAATCCAGCGCGACTGGTCACCGACGCCGGGCATCTCCACCTTGACGACATCGGCACCCAGATCGGCCAGCACCTGGCCGGCCTGGGGCGCCTGCACCAGCAGGCCCACCTCCAGGACTCGAGTTCCCGCCAACGCACCGTCCGGCATGAGCTTGTCCTCTCGCTCGATCAGGGAACAGGCCTAGCAGGCGGGACGCGGGCCCGACGGCTCTCGGACCAGGTCATGCCCTGCTCGACGTTGGGCTCGCGGGGCAGCCCGAGCACCAGCTCGGCCACGATGTTGCGCTGCACGGCGAAGGTACCCCCGCCCAGGGTGAGGGCCGGCGAGAACAGGAATCCGTAGCTCCAGATGGGTTCCACGTCCGGGAAGGCATCGCGGGAGAAGTTCACCTCGGTGGCCCCGGAACGGGCCGAGTCGGGGATCTCACCGGCGGGGCCGCTCCCGATGAGCAGGCCAGCCGCCCCGACCAGATCCTTGGCCAGCTCCATCACGTGCTGACCGTGCTCGTCGGCCATGATCTTCTGGATCGACGCCTCGGGGCCCGGAGTCCTGCCCGCGATCCGGGCGCTGAGAGTACGGAGTCGGTTGAGGCGCAGCACCTCGGCCTCGCAGTGCAGCCCGGCCAGTCGCTGGCGAAGCAGGGGATCGGTCTCTCCCCCGCCCTCTCGAACCAGGTCGAGGAGCATGGCGGCCGACGGGCCGGCACCCCACAACGAGCCCGATGCCGACAACGACACCCGCTCGTTGGAGAGGGTCACCTTGGCCAGGCGCCATCCGTCACCCTCCTCACCCACCCGGTTCTCGACCGGAATCCGCACGTTGTCGAAGAAGACCTGATTGAACGAGTGAGCCGTGGTCATGTCGACGATCGGGGTCATGGTGATGCCGGCCAGGTCGGTCGGGCAGATGAAGTACGAGATCCCCTTGTGCTTGGCCACGTCGGGGTCGGTGCGGGCGATGAGGATCCCGTACTTGGAGTAGTGCCCACCGCTCGTCCAGATCTTGGATCCGTTCATCACGTACTCGTCGCCGTCCCGTTCGGCTCGGGTGGAGAGCGCAGCCAGGTCCGAGCCGGCATCGGGCTCACTGAACATCTGGCACCAGATCTCCTCACCACGGAGCATGGGCGGCAGATACCGCTGCTTCTGCTCCTCGGTGCCGGCCATCAAGATGGTGGGCGCAGCCCACCCGATGCCGATGGGGTTGGTCGGTCGGCGTATCCCCGCCCGCGCGAGCTCATCGTCGATGATGAGCTGGTGAATGGGCTCGGCGGCCAGCCCGTAGGGCTCGGGCCAGTGAGGAACGATGTAGCCCGCGTCGAGCAGATCCTGCGGGGCCGGTCGCGGGTGTCGGGCGATCCACTCACGCACCTCGAGTCGGCGCGGATCGTCCTCGGGCGGGAAGTCGAAGTCCATCGGGCCTCCAGGTCAGGACGGGCCGACCGTAGTTGCGGTAATCATCGCCCGTCAATATTATCCCGCCCATGACCGCCATCCGATCCGAGACCGCCGACGGGGTCGCCACGCTGACGCTGGCCGACGTCGACAACCGCAATGCCCTGGGGGGCGCCGTGGTGGGCGGGCTCATCGATGGCCTGGCCCGGGCCAACGCCGATCCCGAGGTGCGAGTCGTGGTGATCACCAACGACGGGCCGATCTTCTGCGCCGGGGCCAACATCAAGGAGCAGTCGTCCGCCAACGAGGCCGGCGGCGACGATGCGGCGGACGAGCGGCCCACCGGAGGGCTGGAGGTTCTGCTCCAACAACTCCAACAGTCGCCGACGCCGGTGGTGGGCAAGATCAACGGCCACGTGGTCGGCGGGGGCATGGGTCTGGCCGCCGCCCTCGACATCTCCGTCGCGGCCGACGATGCCAAGTTCGGCTTCACCGAGGTTCGCATCGGCGTGATCCCGGCCATCATCTCGGTGGTGTGTCTGGCGAAGATGCGACGGGGCGATGCGATGGAGACGTTCCTCCGCGGCCAGCGCTTCCCCGCCGGCCACGCCGCCGACCTGGGGCTCATCAACCGGGCTGTCCCCGCCGACCAGCTCGACGAGGAAGTTGCCTCGGTGGTCAGCGACCTGTTGCGTGGCGGACCACAGGCCCTCGGTCAGGCCAAGCGACTGGTCAACGAGGTGCCGGCCATGGCCCAGGACGACGCCTTCGCCTGGACCTCGCAGCTGTCGGCGTCGCTGTTCGCCGGGGAAGAAGCCCGTGAGGGCATGCGGGCGTTCATCGAGAAGCGCCCGGCCCGGTGGGTACCCGACCAGACCTGAATCACGATCAGGTCAGATGGGCGGGGAGCTCGGCCGCGATCTCCTCGGGCGTCACCGTGGGAGCGAAACGAGCGACGACGTTGCCCTGCTTGTCGATGAGGAACTTCTCGAAGTTCCACGTGATGGCGTCGGTCTCGCCGTCACCGGGCTGTTCGGACCGCAGCCACTGGTACAGCGGGGCGGCGCCGTCACCGTTGACCTCGATCTTGGAGAACATCGGGAAGGTGGCGTCGTACTTGCTGGTGGCGAACTCCAGGATCTCGGCATCGGTGCCGGGCTCCTGAGCACCGAACTGGTTGCACGGGAAGGCCAACACGTTGAAGCCGTCATGCTGGTCGTGGATGGTACGCAGACCTGCGTACTGGTCAGTGAGACCTCATTGACTGGCGACGTTGACGATCAGGTTGACCTGATCGCGAAACGCCGAAAGGGCCACGTCCTCACCGGTGATGGACTTCATCTCGAAGTCGTACAAGTTCGTCATGCGCAGGGACCTTAGCCCGGAAGCAGCGCCGACCCGACTGTGGAAGGGCCAGGATGGGCGACACCGCCGCTTCGCCGTTGGTTCGACCCGGAATCGGTGGATCGAGCCGGGGAGGCCGAGCGGACCCCTGAGCGAACCGAGCAGTGGCGGGTGATCCTGGTGTCGCTCGGCCGCCGGGCGGGTGGTCGCGTTCGCTCGGTCGGCACGGCGATTTCATCGGAACCCCGGCAACCGGCGAAACTGCGCTCAACCGACCATCGGGAGGATCCATGCCCGCGCTCGTACCGGAAGGCCAGATCGCCTTCGGGATGCAGCTCCCCATCCAGACCCTCACCCGCACCCTGTGCGACCCTTGGGAGGACGACGCCACCGTGGACGACCTCGTGTCGGTGGCCCGGACGGCCGAAGCCAGCGGCATGGCATTCATCGGGGTGTGCGACCACGTGGCCATCCCCGACAACGACTACGCCCGCCACATGACCACCACCTGGTACGACACCGTGGCCACCCTGGCCTTCCTCGCCGCCCACACGGAGGCGGTTCGGCTGTTGTCGGTGGTGTGGGTGGCCGCCTACCGCCACCCCCTCCAGACCGCGAAGTCGTTCGGAACCCTCGACCACCTCAGCGGCGGGCGGGCCATCCTCGGAGTGGGAGCCGGCCATGTCGAAGCCGAGTTCGAGGCGCTCGGGATCGACTTCGCATCACGGGGCAAGCGGTTGGACGAGACGCTCGAGGCCATCGGCGGTGCCTTCGACGACACCTACGTGTCCCACGAAGGCCAGCACTTCGCCTATCACGACGTGGGCGTGGCGCCCGCGCCGGCCGCCGGCGAGCTGACCATGTGGATCGGAGGGGGCGGCAAGGCGGCCCTCCGGCGGGTCGGACAGCACGGCCACGGCTTCATCCCCTTCACCCAGTCACCGGCCGACTACCCCGGCATCATCGCCATCATCGGCGAGGCGGCCGAACAGGCCGGTCGTGGGGGCGAACGCTTCGACATCGGCGCCTTCGCGCCACGCGTGTACCTCGGCGATCCGCCCGACGGGCTCAACCCGGTGCACATGAGCGGTTCGTGCGATCAGATCGCGGCCGCCATCCGGGGCATCGTGGGACTGGGCGCCAATACCGTGCACTGCGCCTTTCGCGGACGGGACCGATCGGAATACGAGGATCAGGTCCGCCAGTTCGGCGCCGAGGTGATGCCCCTGGTGCGCGAAGGCTGAGCCGTCGGGCGAGACCACTCGGTCAGGGCCGCTCGGCGACCATCCGGGCCAGGCCGTCGCGCCAATCCACCCGGCACGGTCCGGCGATCTCGTGGCGCCGCGTGTTGTCGCTCACCGAGCCGACCACGCTGTGCGGCGTGGGGAAGGCCTGGCGGTCGGCGTGCAAGCCCGTCAGCCGCTCCAGCTCGGTGACCCACTCCTCGGCCGTCACCACCTCGTCGCCGGCCCAGTTGACCACGGTGGCCGGCACGGCCGCCGTGTCGAGCAGGGCCCCCACCTGGGCGCTGATGTCGTCCTCGTGGATGGGGCAATACGGCGTGGGCCCCGGATCCCGCATCACGATGGGCCGGCCCTCTCGAAGAGCATCGAGGTGGATGGCGGGCAGGCCCCCATTGGCCCCGTAGGACACGTTCATCCGAGCGATCACGGTGGGCAGGTCCAGGACCCGGGCCATGGTGCGGGCCACCGCCTCCTGCGCGATCTTCGACACGCTGTAGGTGGGGGCGTAGGACTGCCGGGTGTCACCCAT
>JAOUEE010000145.1 GCA_029858875.1 Acidimicrobiia bacterium | reverse complement strand
GCTGGCGGAACTCCGAGGGAGTGGCCACGCGGTAGTGCAGCGGGATGTGGCGCGACGACGTCCCCAGCACGAAGTAGGGAGCCGGTTGGAGCCGCAGCATGCGCCACACCAGATCCTCACGATGGGCGCCGGTGGCCACGTTGGCCTTCCACCGCTGGGCCGTCTCGTGGGACACGGCGTTGACGAAGTCCTGATAGGGCTGGCGCAGATCGTCGGGCCAATTGCCACCCTTGGGCAAGCCGGCCCTGAGCGCCCGCCGATGGTCGGCATCGAGATCGCGCACATGGTCCGGGAGGGATCCTCCCACCACCCGCCGGCAAGCCCGATACAGCTCCTGGAAGGGCGCCGGCGCCACCTCGAGATACCAGTCGAATCGCTCGCCTTGGCGATCCACCAGCCGCCGGTCGAACAGGTGGGGCGGTGACGTGTTCATCAAGATGTCGGACTGGTACTTGCAGCTCACCAGGTAGACGTGATCGGCCTGCAGGTCGGCCGGTATCAGGTCGTAGCCCGGAGGCTTCTTGGGGCCCTTCCACTCGAGGCGGTCCGGCACCCGACCGCGCAGGCCGTCGCGCGACCAGAGGAACCGCTGCCCGGTGTCCCACGCCACGGCGAACTCCTCGCCGAAGCGGCCGTCGTGCCGGGCCGAGGCCAACAGGTCGAACTGGACGTCGGTGACGTTGAGGAACCATCCGGGACGGGTGGCCAGGGCCCGGTCGAGGTCACCGAAACCGAGCATGGCCAGCCCGGTGGTGATCTCGGTGACTTCCGTTCGATCCGAGGGCACGGGTCGATTCTGTCAGCGGTCGCCGTCGCGAAACAGCGGCGTGAACTGCAGCTGGGCGCCGATGAGGTCGGCGGGGAGGTCGGCGTCGGTGTGCACGTGCAGGCTGGTGTACACGTCGATGGCCACCCCGGTGTGGCTGATCCAGTCGACGACGGCGTCGCCCCAGCGCTCCTCGAGCAATGCCTGGCGCAGCTCGTCGACCAGTCCGGTCGGCAGGGTCGCCGCACTGGTGCGGGCCACCAGCTCGAAGGCCAGCACGCGATGCAACACGTCGATGTCCTGGGCGAGGTGGACCTCGGGCGGGTCGTGATGGACCACCGCGTAAGCGACCGGGTTCAGGTGAACCACCGATCGATCTCGTCCTCGGACCAGAAGCCGGCCTCGGGCACCTCGCCCGCGATCTTGGCGTAGCGGTTGAGCCGAACAACGTCGTCCCTCGAGAACATCTCGACCACGTCGAAGATGCTCTTGGGGCCGACGGCCCGCAGCGCCTTGTCGCCCTCGCTGCCGGGCTTGGGCAGGTTGGAGGTGACGATCAGGACCCGGGCGGTGGGCTCGGCCGAGGTGAGCACGTGGGCTCGGCCCAGGCTCTTCCACAACGTGTCGGTGCGCATCAGCCCGGGCCGCACGGTGGTGAACGCCCCCGAGACATCGACGAACCACTGGTTGCCCTCGGCCTGATCGTTGGTGACCTCGAAGTTGAACTGGATGCCGAGCTTGCCCAACTTGGGTTGCTCGCGCAGCACGGTGAAGCCGGCCTCCTCGAGCACCTGACGGGCGATGTCCTGGGCCTTCTTGCCCTCGCGGTGGGCCCGGGCCTGGAAGTGCTCCAGGGTGTGGTCGGCCTCGGGCACCTCGATGCCGGGCAGCTCGATCACATCGGCCTCGAGGGCCCGGTACGTGGGTCGGGTCCGGGTGTCGGCCATACGGGCCCGGGCCAGATCGACGTACTCGGGGTCGAGATCGAAGCCCACCCCCACCCGGTTGGCTCGCTTGGCCGCCACCAGGGTGGAACCCGAGCCCATGAACGGATCGAGCACGAGGTCTCCCTCGTAGGTGTACAGGTCGATCAGCTTGAGTGGCAGGTCGACCGGGAACGGTGCCGGATGCCCCACGCGACGGGCCGACTCGGCATCGATCTCCCACACGTCGCGGGTGGCTTCGACGAACTCGTCGTTGTTGGTGCTGGCCACGTGGGGCAGCCCCCGCTTGCGGCGCTCCTCCTGGCTGAGGGCCCGGTCGAAGCGGCCCTTGCTGGCCACGATGACCCGTTCGGTGGTGTCGCGCAGCACAGGGTTGGCCGGGCTCTTGAACGATCCCCAGGCGCAGGATCCGCTGGTGGACTTGCCCTTCTGCCAGATGATCTCGCCCCGCAGGAGCAGGCCGAGATCCTCGAGGACCCGGATGACATCCGAGGACAGGCTGCGGTAGGGCTTGCGGCCGAGGTTGGCCACGTTGACGGCGATGCGGCCGCCCGGTTCGAGGACTCGGGTGCACTCGGCGAACACGGCGTGCAACATGTCGAGGTACTCGCGGTAGCTGGCCGGGACTTCAGCCAGCGGCTCGGAGTCCTTGGCCGCCCGCAGCACCTCGTCCTCGTACTCCTTGCCCACGAAGTAGGGCGGCGAGGTCACCACCAGGGCCACGCTCTTGTCGGGCAGCACGGCCCCCATGTCGGCGGCGTTGCCCAGTACCGCCTGCTCGGCCAGCTGGGACGGGGCGAGATGGTTGATCTCGGTGTCGTCGCTCAGGATCGGTGGGGTGAAGCGGGCGTAGAACGCCGACGCGTCGTGGCTCTCGCGGCTGCCGGTGCCGAAGGCGGTGGTGGCGGTGGACCTGCGTCGCTCTGCCATTTGGGGGAGTCCTCTCCACGACCGGCGCCGAGTAGCACCGACCGAGCGTTGGGCCCTACTCCACACCGGCTCGCTGCACATCATAGGAACCGATACGGGAAGAACCCTACGAAGCGGGTCTGACAGTGTTCGCCCCACCTCCCCCACCCCGACCGAAATTGCGTGGGTTGGTCACACTCCTCTTCACCAACTCACGCCAGATCGCCCAGGCCGGCGTTCGGACCGGCGGGGATCAGTCGCCCATGGTGCCGAGGATCAGCTCGACATCGTCGATGGTGGTGCGCGGGTTCACGAAGCAGAACCGCATCACCGTCTCACCGTCGACCGAGCTCGGGAGCACGAAGGCCAACCCCCGCCGCAGCAGCTGCTCGCTCCACCGCTCGTAATCGAGGGCGGCCCAGCCGGTGCGGCGAAACACCACCACCGAGAGGTCGGGTTCGCGGACCAGTTCCAGGCGGGGATCGGCGGCGATGTGCTCGGCGGTGCGCCGGGCCAGGTCGAGCGTGGTCTCGATGGCGTCGCGGTAGGCGCCGACCCCGTTGGTGGCCAGCGAGAACCAGAACGGCAGGCCGCGCAGGCGACGGGTGAGGTGGATGGCCACGTCGGCCGGGTTGAAGGCCCCATCCTGCACGGCATCGAGGTAGCTGGCCTTCTGGGTGTGGGCGCCGACGGCACGGTCACGGTCGCGGTACAACAACGCGCAGGCGTCGTACGGCGCGAACAGCCACTTGTGCGGGTCCACGATCATGGAGTCGCACTGCTCGATGCCGTCGAAGCGGTGACGAGTGCTCGGGGCGAGCAGCGCGGCTGCTCCGTAGGCGCCGTCGACGTGGAACCACACGCCCAGCCGATCGGCCGCCTGGGCCACGGTGTCGAGCTGATCGACGATGCCCAGGTTGGTGGTGCCCGCAGTGGCCACCACGGCGAAGATCCCGGCGCGCGTCTCCTCGTCGAGGTGGGCGACCACGTCCTCGACGGCCGGTCCGGTGAGGCGACGATCGGGGGTGGGAACCGTGATGACATCGACATCCATCACCGCTGCGGCATGGTCGATGGACGAGTGGGCCTCGGCGCCGGCCAACACCACCCAGCGACGGGGCGGATGCGATCGGTCGTCGGCGGCTCGCCGCCGCGCGGCCACGAGTGCGCTGAGGTTGCCCGACGTTCCTCCCTGCACGAAGGCGCCACCGCTGCCCGCCGGGAGCCCGGCCTCGGTTGCGAGCAGGGTCAGGGCCTCGTTCTCGGCGTGGACGGCCCCGGCCGATTCGAGCCACGTGCTGCCGCAGATGGACGAGGCGCCGACCACCAGGTCGAACAGCACCGATGCGTTGGTGGGAGCTGCTGGGATGAACGCCAGGTAGCGGGGATGGTTGGCCGAGATGGTGGCCGGCGCCAGCACGTCCTTGAAGATCCGCAGGGCCTCGAGGCCGCCGATCCCCTCCTCGGTGATGGTCGGTCCCGCCTGGCGGGCCAGCTCTTCGGGCGATCGGGGCCCGTCGAGGGGCGGCGGGTCCATGCGCACGCGCGTGAGCGCGTAGTCGAAGACGGCGCTGGCCAATTCGTCGGTGGCGGCGTCATAGCGGTGCACCCCCTCTGACTACTCGATCAGCACCCCGCCCGGAGGGACCATCCCTGATGCGAAATTGCGTGGGTTGGTGACACTGGGTGTCGCGAACTCACGCCGAGTCCGACACCGACCGCCGAGCGAGCGCGGTAGTCAGCTGCTCGACGATCTCATCGGCCGCATCGCAGTAGTGACGCCAGGTGTACTCGTACATGTCCCAACCCAGATTCCGGAGCCGGTTGAGCCGCGCCTTGTCGGCGTCGAACGACACCGAGTTCAGGTGGTACTTCTTGCTCTGGAGCTCGACACCAACCAGCGCCTCGGGCCAGGCCAGATCGAGACGGATGTCGTGGGCCGCCACACCGGCGACCCGATGCTGCAGCGTGGGCGGAGCGAGACCGGCGTCGGCCAGGAGGTTGATCACCTTGCGCTCGAACACCGAGTCGGGCACCACCCGATCGCCATAGCGGCGATCGAGCAGGGCCCGGAACGTGCCACAGCCGTCGCGGCCTCGACGGGAGTGACGCACCAACGTCTCGTACAGGTCAGGCCACTGCACCAGGAATCGGCGCAGGGCGTCATCGGCCATCTGCTCGAACCGCTCGGGTGACACCCGGATGCTGACGTCGAGCAGGGTTCGATGGATGCCGGTGACGGGAATCCCCTGACGAACGGTGGGTGCGGCCAGGTCCATGTCGGTGGACTCGTGCACCACACCGGCCAAGCCGGTGGGCCGACGATGACGGGGCACCGACACCTCGGGCCGCCCTCGGCGCGACCCGTCGAGAGTCCAGAGCTGGGCCGCACTGCGATGCGAGGCCACCGTACCCTCGGGGCCGGCCAGCACGTCGGCCAACAGGTTGGCCTCCCATCCGAGCGGTTGGCCGGCGATGGCGTACACCCCGCGGCGCAGCCGGACCCAGCGCCCGACCCGCACCCGGTACGACGCGTTGGCCCGCGTGCCTCCGGCCTCGGTGATGTCGGCCAGCGTGAGCAGACCGTACTGGCGTCGGGCTCGCGTGGCGATCTGGTGATCGGAGAGCATGGTCTCCCCCTCGGTGAATCGGAAGAGGGGGGAGTGGCGCGAACCCTAGGGACGGGGTCGGACAACCATCCTCGCCGCACGACCTGGCGTGAGTTCGTCACAACTATTGGAACAAACCCACGCAATTTCAGTCAGGAACGGGAGGGGGTAGGTTCTGCGCCGATGAGCGAGCCCGTCAATCCGCAGGCCGATCCGACCCGCTCGAGCCGTGACCGCGGCGAGCTGCGCGCCCGGCTCACCTCCTGGCTCACCGGGCGCCTGGGCCGCACCAGCGACGTGGAGATCGGCGAGGTGTCCAGCCCCGAGGGCAGCGGCATGTCCAGCGAGACGCTGCTGTTCGACGCCACGTGGACCGACGACACGGGCCGCCATTCCCAGGCCCTGGTGGCGAGGGTGGAGCCCGACTCGGCCGACGTGCCGGTGTTCCCCACCTACGACCTCGAGCTCCAGTTCCGGGTGATGGAACTGGTGGGGGCCACCAGCACCGTCCCGGTGCCGGCCACCCGCTGGTACGAGCCCGACCCCACCGCTCTCGGAGCGCCCTTCTTCGTGATGGACCGGGTGAGCGGTCGGGTGCCCAGCGACATTCCGCCCTACCTGATGGAGGGCTGGCTGTTGGCCGCGACCCCGTCGGAGCAGCGGGCCCTCCAGGACGCCAGCGTCGGACTCCTGGCGGGCCTGCACGGCATCGACACCACCGCCCACGACACCGACTTCCTGCTCACGTCGGCTCGGGGCGACACGGCGCTGGTCCGCCACATGAACAACCAGCGGGCTTACTACGACTGGTCGCGCGGGACCCGCCGCCACCCGATCATCGAGACCGCCTTCGACTGGCTCGACGCAAACTGGCCCGACGAAGAGGGCCCGGACGTCATCAGCTGGGGCGACAGCCGCATCGGCAATGTGATGTACGCCGCCGACGGCTTCGAACCGGTCGCCGTGTTCGACTGGGAGATGGCCGCACTGGCACCCCAGGAGATGGACATCGGCTGGATGATCTTCATGCACACGTTCTTCCAGGAGATCGCCCACGCCCTCGAGATCCCCGGCATGCCCGACTTCATGCGACGCGACGACGTGGTGGCCACCTACGAGGCGCAGTGCGGGCGCCCGGTGCGCAACCTCGAGTGGTTCGAGGCCTACGCCGCCCTCCGCCACGGGATGATCATGACGCGCGTCACCGAACGGTCGGTCCACTTCGGCGAGGCCGAGTGGCCCGACGACATCGACGACGTGATCCCCCACAAGCACGTGCTCCAGGCCATGGTCGCCGGAACGTGGTGGGACTGAGCCCCGGTCGGAAGGACCAACCATGACCAACCCCATCGGCCCGCTGCTCGCCGAGGACGAAACCTTCACCCACCAGATTCCGGAGACCTTCGCCAACGTCGCCAGCAGCGACCCGTCGTGGACCGAGAAGGTCTGCGCCATGGCCATGGCCCGCGACGGCAGCGTGCAGATCGGGTTCGGCCTGGGCAAGTACACCAACCGCAACGTCATGGATGGCTACGGCGCCCTCAGCCGCGGCATCGAGCAGTTCACGGTTCGGGCCAGTCGCGAGCTGGCGCCCGAGCCCACCACCACGGTCATCGGTCCACTGCACTACGAAGTGGTCGAGCCACTGCGCCGGATCCGCTTTCGGCTCGAGGCCAACGACTGCCAGCCCATCGCCTTCGACTGGTTGTTCGAGGCGGTGGTCCCGCCCTTCGAGGAGCAGCGCACCCACCACCGCAACGAGTACCGCCTGGCCGCCGAACTGGTGCGGTATCACCAGACCGGCGTGTGCTCGGGGTGGATCGAGGTCGACGGCCAGCGCATCGACATGCACCCCGACCACTGGGTGAGCACCCGCGACCACAGCTGGGGGGTGCGCTACGACGTCGGGACCCCACCCACCGACACCCAGCCCCGACCGGGCATCCCCGACGGCGTCGGCTTTCAGATGATCTGGTGTCCGGCCCTGATGCAGCGGGCCGACGGCTCGCACTACGCGCTGCACCTCCACTACACCTGGCACGCCGTGGGCGATCACGGCGCCAAGATGGTGACGGCCCAGGTCGAGCACCCCGATGGTGCCAGCGAGCAGATCGCCGACATCGTCCCCCACCTGCGCTTCGATCCGGTCAACCGGCGGCTGCTGGGCGGCGAGCTCGACTGCCGCATGGCCGATGGTTCCCAGCGCCCGCTCACCATCGAGGTCATCGGCGACACCGGTGTGCACCTGGGCGCCGGGCTCTACTTCGGTCTCGACGGCCACCACCATGGTGAGTGGCGGGGCGAGCAGCACCTCGACGGTGAGCACATCGCCGACTGCACCACACCCGACCAGGCCCGTCGGCTGCACCAGATCCGCGACACCACCGTGCGGGTGATCGACCCGGTCGGCGGGGCCGAAGGCTGGGGGAACTGCCAGCCCATCGCCAGCGGCCCCTGGCCCGACCTCGGGCTGGGCGACGAGAACTGGATGTGACCCACCCGATCGGCGCCTTCATCACCGCCGAGCTCGAAGCCCGGGCCGACCCGGCGCGGGCCGGGCCCATGGCCGCCTACATGAAGACCGACATGGCCTTCTTCGGCGTGACCGCCGCTCCTCGCCGCCGGATCGTCCGGGCCGCGGTGCAGGCCTTCCCGCCGATCACCGCGGCCGACTACCGGGACCAGGTCACCACCCTGTGGGCCCTCCCCCATCGCGAAGAGAAGTACAGCGCCGTGGGCGTCGCCCGAGCCCACCCATGCTTCATCACCCTCGAACAGATCGACCTCTACCGCCGGATGATCACCGAGGGGGCGTGGTGGGACTTCGTCGACGAGATCGCCGCCCACCTGGTGGGGCGTGTGGTGGCCCTCGACCGGGAGGCGATGCGTCCGATCCTCGAGGAATGGATCGACGGAGACGATCTGTGGCTCCGGCGCACCACCCTCATCTGCCAGCTGGGCCACCGGGACACCACCGATGCCGGCCAGCTGTTCGACTTCTGTGCCCGGAGGGCCCACGAGCGCGAGTTCTTCATCCGCAAAGCCATCGGATGGGCGCTACGCCAGTACGCCCGTACCGATCCCGATGCGGTCAGGAGCTTCGTGGCCGCCCATGCCGATGAGTTGTCGCCCCTGTCGATCCGTGAAGCGACCAGGCACCTCTGACGCGGGGTCACTCCGTCCCTACATCAGGGCCAGGTAGGCGCTGAGCGCCACGCTCGCTCCCCGCAGGTCGCCCAGCAGATCCGGGGCCATCTTGTTCATGACATAGGCGATGGACAGCCGGGCGTCGAGATCGATGATGGCGATCGACCCGCCCCAGCCACCCCAGAAGAACGCCCGCTCGTTGGGGCTGATGGGCATGGCCTCGCTGGAGAGACCGAAACCCATGCCGTAGCGCATCGGGAGCCCCATCACGCGATCGATGCCCGTGTACTGCTCCTGGAGGGCGACCTCCACCGATGCCGGCTCCATCAGACGGATTCCGTCGACCGATCCGCCACAGGCCAGGGCCGAGTGGACCCGGGCCACCGAACGGGCGTTGCCCGTGCCGCCGGCGGCCGGGATCTCGGCTTCACGCCACTGCGGCGTGCGCGTGATGGCCACCATGTCGTCGCTCGATGTGCTGGCGAAGGTGCGGACGGCGATGGGGTCGATGTCGCTGCCAGTGGCCTCGAGCGTGGCGGCCAGGTCGCCGGTGGGCGCGATGAGCTCGGCCACGCGATGGTGCTCCGAAGGCGGCAGACCGATGTGGAAGTCGGCCCCCAGCGGGAGGGCGACCTCGTCACGGAAGAACGCTCCCATGGACACACCGGTGACCCGACGCAGGATCTCGCCCTGGAGGAAGCCCTGGGTGACGGCGTGGTATCCGGCGGCGGTCCCCGGTTCCCACCACGGTTCCATGGCGGCCAGGCGG
>JAOUEE010000144.1 GCA_029858875.1 Acidimicrobiia bacterium | reverse complement strand
GCCGTCAACGTCACCGGCCGGGTGTTCGACGTGCAGGGGCGTCGGGTGGGCGTGGCCGAGGGATGGCACCTGGGTCCGTCGGGCGAGCAGACCGACGAGGTGGCGGCCCTCACCCCGGTCATGGCCGACATCCTCGGCCGGGCCGCGCTCAACAGCGATATGGGCGGCAACCCGGCCGAAGGTCCTGGCCGCCCGACCCACGACCTGTAACCGGCTCCGACCTGGTCCGGTCGGGTGGAGGCCGCTCAACCTGCGTGCCGCGCGGTGCCGATGCAGGAGAGATGCGGCTGCTTCGCGGTGCGTACCGCGGCTATCTCGTCATTGTCGGATCGATACTGCTTCTCGCCCTGATCGTCGACACCCGGTACGCCGTTCCCTTCCTGTCCATGCTGATCGGCGCCGGGCTGGTGACGATCATCATCCACGAGGTGGGCCATGCCGTGGCCGCCACGCTGGTGGGCTACCGCGTGGTCCGCATCGTCAGCGGCACGGGGCCGCGCCTGTTCGGGTGCCGCATCGGCTCAACGGAGGTGGAGCTGCGGCTGGTTCCCGGTGGGGGCCACACGCTCAGCTCGGCCCGCCATCCCACCGACAACCGTGGCGCCCGCTGGAGGGAGTTCCTGACCGTGGCCGGCGGGCCGGCGGCCTCCCTGGCCCTGGTGCTGCTGGTGGCCCGGGTGTGGCCTGTGCCCGTCACGCTGTCCCGGGCGGGGACCAGCGATCAGCTCACGATGGTCGCCATGATCGAGCGGTTGGGGTGGTGGGTGCTGGTGACCAACCTCATTCCCTGGAGTCCGCAGGTGGATGGGGCCCGAATGCTGGCCCTGCTGCGGGCCGACGACGAGGGCGTGGCCGAGATGGCCGCCCTGCGAGGAACGGCCACGGCCATGCACCACTTCGAGCGGGGCAACCTCGACGAGGCCATCGCGGCCAGTGCCGAGTACGGCGACAACACAGCTGCGGCGTGCATCCACGCCACCGCGTTGAGTCGTGCCGGCCGCTTCGCCGAGGCCCGCGCCGTGCTGGTGCCCCTCCTCGACCAGCCGATGCCCCCCGAGCGCCAGTGCATCGTGGCCAACAACCTGGCGTGGGTCGATGTCCAGCTGGATGATCCCGCCCTGCTGGCGGAGGCCGAACAGTGGTCGGCCGCTGCGCTGCGGTTGGCGGTGGCGCCGGCGCCCGCATTGGCGTCCACCCGAGCCCACGTCCTCGCCGCTCTCGGCCGGCACGAGGAGGCAGCCCAGCGCTTCGCCGAAGCCCTGGCCGGACCACTCGACGACGAGAGCCGGGCCGAGGTGCTGGCCGGTCGAGCCCGCCTCCGCTTGGACCGGGGCGATGCCCTCGGCGCCCGGGAGGATGCCGATGCCGCAGCTCGATTGGCTCCGGGTTCGGCGGTTGTGGCCAAGGCGCGGTGGCGCGTCGACCGTGCCTCGCTGGGCATCGTCGCCGGTCAGATCGTCGCCGAAGGCGGAGGCTGGCAACTGGCCCCGGCGCTGCGGGGCCCGGCCGGCCGGGCCACCGTGGCCGGCGCCGCCCGGGCTCTCGACCAGCTGGGCGACCGGGCCTCCGTCGAGCCGGAGGTCTTCCTCGCGGCGGCCGACTCCGAGATGGGGTCAGCGGGGTTCGTGGCCACCCTGCGCGTCCTGGTCGGCCTGCGCGGCGAACCGCTCGTCGATCCATTCGACGAGTTGATCGCGTAGCGCGTCGCGGCCCTCGGCAAAGGCGTGATCGGCGCCGGGGATGATGCGCAGATCGCCGCCACCGGCCAGGGCCTGCACCATGGCGCTGTTCTCGGGACCGAGGATGATGTCGCGGTCGCCGTGGAACAACACCAGCGGGGTGGGTCCGAGCTGGGCCGCCCCCTCGCATCCCGCCGATTGGGTGGCGAGCGTGGCCACGCCGACGCAGTGACCGGTGAGGGCGGTCCCCAACTGCACGGCCACCGCACCGCCGAAGCTGTGACCGACCACCACGAAACGTCGAGCTCCTTCGCGCATGGCCCAGTCGGCGGTGGCCGCGCCGTCGAGCAGCGACAGGTCGAGCTTGTCGGGGCGGCGGTAGTCACAGCAGATCACCCCCTTGCCGGCGGCCGCGTAGTACTCGCCCAGTTCGAGGTAGAGCGAGCCGGCCGGGCCCGAGAAGCCTCCCATCGCCCCGCCGAGGAGCACCACCACATCGGTGGCCGCCCGATCGCCGTACCACAGCAGCTTCAGGAGACCGGCCATGGTGTAGGCCTCGATCAGGGCCACGCCGGGCGCCAGCTCGGCCTCGTTCGTCATGAGCCGTTCGAGGAGGTCCAGGGGTGTCCGGCGGGCATCGCTCATGAGGGCCACTCTGGCACAAGGGCGGCGGCCGGCGGGATGTCCCCGACGCCGATCTCGACGCTACGATGCTCAGTCCCGGCGCCGGTGCCCGAGCGGCCCAAGGGAACGGCCTGCAAAGCCGTAAAGCCGCGGGTTCAAATCCCGCCCGGCGCTCGTCGAGCGGTCTGACCGGCTCATTCGAGCCGGTCGGCCGCCCGAAACCCGATGGCGGCCGCCGCGCCGGCCACGGATGCCAACCCGATCGCCCGGGGCCAGCCCAGCGCACGGATGGCCATGATCGTGGCGACGGCGTCCACCACGTCGGCCGCGGCCCCGGCCCGCACCCAGTGATCACCGGTGGCGTCGTTGTCGAGCGCCCGCAGCGTTCCGGCGGCGAGAACCAGCTCACGGCCCCCGAACGCCCGGGTGATCAGCTTGGCCCCGCCGGTGCCATCGGCCCCGAGGCTCCGCAGGCCTGCCGCAGGGACGACCAACGCCGCCAAGCCGACCACGATGCGCCCGGCGGCCAGGAATCGGGCGAGCTGGCGATAATCCATCGGGGCAGTCTCGCACTACTCTGCCTGAGGTGAGCGACTCAGCGCAGGGCCCCGGGTGGTGGTTGGCCTCCGACGACCGTTGGTACCCGCCAGAGGTGCATCCCGACCCGATGCTGCGGGCCGATGGGACCTCCCCGACCACCGCGCAGCCGATGCTCGGTTCGCCGCACCACTACGACGAGCTGATGCCCCTCGACGTGGGACCGGTCTCGTTCGCCCGACCCGATGCCCTGGCCACGTCGGTCCTGCCCGAGCGGCCGCCCTACCTGCCCGAGGGTGTCACCCCGCCGCTGCCGATCGAGCGAACGACGAGGACATCGGGCCCCGACGGACCGCCGCTGGACTGGCCGTTGTACGACCACCCGGTGTTGGCCCAGCCCGATCCCGACCTCGAGCCCGATCCCCACAACCGGTTGATCGGTGTCTTCATCGTGGCCGCCGCAGTGGTGGTGACGGCGGCGTCGCTGCTGCCCTGGGTCACCTTCGACGGGGGGCCGGTGGCTGGCGACAGCAGCGGTTGGCACCGGGGGGAAGGGGTGGTCACGGTGGTGGCCGGGATCGTGCTCGCCGGCGCCGGTGGGGCCATCGCCGGCGGAGCCAAGCGTCTCTGGATCAAGTTGGTGGCGATGGCCGCGGCCGTATGCGTCATCCTGGTGTTCACGGTCGACGTGGTGGACATCTCCATGGAGGCCGAGGACCTCGTGGGCGACGGGCTACCGGTGGATCTCGACCAGGGCTACGGCCTGTGGATGGTGGGGGCCGCGGGCATCACCGCGTTCGTGCTCACGCTGGTGGAACACACTCCCTGGAGTCGTCGGTCCTGACGGGCCGGGTCGGCCGGCGGGCCACCAGGAAGATGCGGCGGAAGGCGAAGACGGTCTGGCCGGTGGCGTCGGTGGGGTAGTGCGGTCGGAGTCGATCGGTGAGCTCGGCGACGAAGGCGGCCTGGTCGACCGGCGTCAGTGCGGCCAGCACCGGCCGGAGGGTGGACCCCGTCAGCCAGGTCACCACCGGGTCGGAGCCGGCCAGGAGGTGGAGGTAGGTGCTCTCCCACACGTCGACCTCGGCTCTCAGGGCGCCGAGGCGGCGGGCGTAGTCCGCCGGTTCGGCCACCGCCACGTGGTCATCGGCTCCCTCACCCACCGCCGCCGCCCAGCGCTCGCTGCGACGCAGCTCGGCCACCACCCGATGGCTGGCGGCGTCGGTGTTGCCCGGGATCTGCACCGCCAGCGTGCCGCCGGGAGACAGCCAGTGCAGGTAGGTCTCCAACAGGTCCATGTGGTGGGGTAGCCAGTGCAGCGCGGCGTTGGAGAAGACCAGGTCCACCGACGTCGCCGGCTGCCACTCGCCGATGTCGGCCTCGACGTAGTCGACCCGAGCCGCGCTCGGTCGGGTTCGGGCCCGTTCCAGCATCGCCGGATCACGGTCCACGGCCGTGATCGCCGCTCCCGGCCAGCGCTCGGCCAGCCGATCGGTGAGCTGACCGGGGCCACATCCCAGATCCACGATCCGTCTCACCGGGTCGGTGGTGATCCGCGCCAGCAGGTCGTCGACCGGGCGCCGACGGTGCTGTTCGAAGTCGAGGTACCGGTCGGGATCCCACATCTCCCCACCGTACGAGCTGTGGTGGTCACCGGTCGGCTCACTAGGTTGGCCGGATGGACTTCCCTCTGGACGCCGTCGACGAGCTGCTGTCGACCACCCGTTCCGTGCGTCGCCGCCTCGATCTGGATCGCCCGGTGACCGACCAGGTGCTGCTCGACTGCATCGACCTGGCCGAGCAGGCCCCCACCGGCGGTAACCAGGGGAGTCGCCGTTGGCTGGTGATCCGCGAAGCCGACACGAAGGCGCAGCTGGCCGAGATGTACCGGGATGGTGGTGGTCGCTTCATGATCGACGCGGCGTCGCAGTTGTCCGGGTCGGGTCATCCCAACGAGAAGACGATGGCCTCGGCTGCCTACCTGGCCGAGAACCTCGAACGGGTACCGGCCATCGTCATCCCCACCATCTGGGGCAGACACGACGGAAGCGGGCGGCCAGGCCTGTTCGATTCGGTCATCCAGGCCTCGTGGAGCTTCTGTCTGGCCCTACGGGCCCGTGGACTGGGCACGGCCTGGACCACGGTGCACCTCCAGAAGGCCGACGACGTGGCCACGCTGCTGGGCATTCCCGATGGCGTGACGCAGATCGTGCTGTTTCCCGTGGCCTACACGTTGGGCACCGAGTTCCGCCCCGCTCCCCGGCGCCCGGCGCCCGAGATCACCTTCTTCGACCGGTGGGGGTGGACCAACGAGACGCCGGCCGACGGTGCGCAGGCCATGGCCTTCGGTCCCGGGGTCAGTGTGGAGATCGATGTCGACGTGCCCGTGGGGGCGTTGTGGAAGCTGGTCACCGACGTCGATCTGCCGGCCCGGTTCAGTACGGAGTTCCAGGGCGGTGAGTGGCTCGACGAACCCGGGCCGGGAGCGCGCTTCCGTGGCCGCAACCAGCACGACGCGCGCGGCGAGTGGGAGACCGTCAGCACGGTCACCGACTGGACGCCCAACCGGCGCTTCGCCTGGGCGGTGGGCGATCCGGAAGACGCGGCGGCCCGCTGGGCCTTCGAGCTGGAACCGCTGGCTGGCGCCACGCGGCTGCGCCAGACGATGGTGATGGGTCCGGGCACCAGCGGCGTGACGGCGATCATCGACCAGAAGCCCGAGCTCGAGGCCAGGATCATCGCTGGCCGCCGGGCCGAGCACAGCCGCAACATGATGCGCACGCTCGGGGGGATCAAGGCCCTGGCCGAACGGGCCTGAGCCGCCGGGCCCCGATGTCACGCGTCGGGCGAGTCGAGGTGGCTCTCGGTCAGCCAGCCCAGGATCTGGTCGTCGATGTCGTCGACCCCGGCCAGGTCGACGAAGTGCACCCACCGTGATCCGGAGAGTCGTTGGCGTCTGGTGATGCGCGGGTCGCGGATCTCGTGGCTGTGGATCATCGACAGTCGCAGGTCGGCACGAACCGGCCGCAGCTCCACGAACGTGCGTCGCTTCTTCACCAGGAGACCGACGTCGACCGGGTCGATCGCGACATCGCCCAGATCGACCAGGTGGTCGATGACGGCGTCGGCCATCGGGCGCCAATGGTCGGGTTGGTCGTCGAACCACTCGTCGTAGCTCATGACCGGGTCGCACTGGTGCGACTGGTTCCGCCGCCCGAACTGCCGATCACAGGCCGGGCAGGTCCAACGGGTCACGACGGGGCCGGGAACGAGGCGCGGGTGAGCAAGGCCCCGTCGCCGTCGATGGGCATGATGTGCATCGGGCAATCCTCACCAAGACGAGGCCTCACGCCATCACACCGTTGCTGAAGCGGGTTCGTCGAGCTGTTCCGACTCGTCGAACGGTGCGCGCAGGGTGCCGGCGCGGCGATCTCGCAGGTACAGCCCCACCGCGACGACGGCGGCCAATCCGAGCAGGCCGAACACCTCGGGCGACTCGACCAGTGGGTCGACGATCTGCGAGACACCGAGGTTCTGCTCGAAGATCCGCTCCAACATCCAGACGAAGGCCACCGCTGCGCACCCGATGGAGCCCAGTGGCATCAACCATCGGTACGCCCGGGTGCGACGGAGGACGAACAGGATCGGGAAGACGAGCCCGATGATGGCCAGCTGGCCGATCTCGACACCGAGGTTGAAGCCCAACAGCGACCACACGCGGTTGGTGCGGTCCAGGCCCAGGTCATTCAGGAGCCCGGCGAATCCCAGACCGTGGAAGAGCCCGAACCCGAAGGCGATGTAGTGCTCGTGATTGGCGTAGAGCGGATGCAGGTTGTGCAGCGCGGCGGCGATGATGGATGCCGCGATGACGGTTTCGACCAGCTTGGGTTGCAGGTCCAACAGGCCCAGTCCACCGAGGGTCAAGGTGATCGAGTGGGCCACGGTGAACATGGTGGCGATCTTGAGCACGCGCCAGAACGATGAGCGGAAGTCCCGGGATGGGTACCACCGGGCCTGCCGATAGACGAGCACCGATGGGAACAGCAGCACCAGCACGAACAGGATGTGATCGGTGCCGATGAAGATGTGCTCGGTGCCGAGCTCGATCGTGCCGCGGAAGCCGTTCCAGAACGACGGGTTGTCGAGGTCGACCGCCTGGGTGTCGCGGCCGTCGCGGTAGGTGAGCAGGAAGTCCGCCTCGTTGTTGAAGACGCCGCCCTGCCAGTCGGTCTCGATGATGAGCAGGCCGAAGTAGTCGTCGATCGACTCGATGATGGCGTCGAAACGGACCGAGAACGTCCGCGGCGGCGGCGTCGGCGGGTCGATCACCTCGAATGACAGCTGGGCGTAGTCGCCGAAGTCCACGTCGAGGTGGTCCCAGTCCCCGAATGCAACCACCCAGTCGGGTGCTCCGTTGCCCGGTCCGATGGCGAAGTGCTCGGAGACATAGGCCACGATCGCGTCGTTGGCCGCGGCAAGGTCCGCCAGTGCCGGGTCACGATCGTCCTCGTCGATGTCGAGGCCCAACACCCGGTTGAGATCCCGCACCGGGAACTCGAGTCGACCCTCGACACCGTCGTCGAAGACCTGGAGGTAGATGTAGCTCTGCTCGCCGGTGTGGGCTGATGCGGAGCCCAGCAGGGGACCGGTCAGCAGGAGCACCGTCGCCAGCGCGAGGAGAGCCGCCACCCGGCGGGCGCTCGTGGTGCTCACGCGCCCACCCCCAGCAGCCGGGCGATGATGTTTCGTTGGATGTCGGAGGTGCCCGAGTAGATGGCCCCGCCGACGGCACTCCGGAGCTCTCGTTCGACGCCCCCCTCGGTGAGGTAGCCGCGAGCGCCCATGATCATGACGGCATCCAGTCCCGAGGCGATGGCACCCTCGGTGGCCGCCAGTTTCGTGAGGGCGGCGCTGAGGCTCGCCGGCTGGCGCAGACTCCTCTGGAGGGCCGTCTTGTAGAGCAGCAGGCGGGCCTTTTCGTGTCGAGCCTTCATGTCGGCGATCCGGTGGGCGACCGCTTGGAAGTCCCCGATGGGACGGCCGAACTGTCGTCGCTGCCGAGCGTAGGCCACGGCGTCGTCGAGCTGGCGTTCCAGCTGACCCAGTTGGAGGGCGAACAGGAAGGCGCGCTCGGACTCCATCGCCGCGTTGAAGATGGCCCCACCGCTGCCGACCTTCCCGAGGATTGCGGTCTCGGGCACCTCGACCCCGTCGAGCAGCACATCGCCGAAGGGCGTCGTGCGCAGACCCATCTTCTCCCGCCCGAGGTCGATGTCGACACCGGGCCGGTCGGTCTCGACCACGAAGGCGGTGATGCCCCATCGGCCGAGCGCCGGGTCGACCGTGGCGAACATGATGACCACGTCGGCGACCGGCGCGAGCGTCACGTAGGCCTTGCGCCCATCGAGGCGATAGCCGCCGTCGATCTCCGTTGCCGTGGTGGACAAGGCGTAGGTGTCCGAGCCCGACTCCAGCTCGGTCATGGCGAACGCGCCGATGATGTCACCAGCGCACATGCCGGGGAGCAGCGCCTGGAGTTGTTCGGGGGAACCGCCCGCCTCGAGGGCAGCGATCACCGCCCAGGTCTGGCAGGCAACGCCGAAGACCAGTCCCTGGTCCGGGCTGCCGTAGCCGAGACCCTCGAAGAGCAACAACGCCTCGGCCGTGTCCATCCCCCGGCCGCCATGGGCCGGGTCGACCGTTGCCCCCTGGACGCCGAAGTCGGCGCAGCGTCGCCATCCCTCGACCCAGAACTCGCTGCGGCGGTCGCGTTCGATGAGGTCGTCGGTGGCGAGGGCCTCCGCCGCCCAGCGTGTGGCTTTCGTTTTGATGGGATGGTCGAGCCGCAGCATCGCCTCCACTGCGGTCGGGAGCGCATTCGAGCTTGCATCCGGATGAGCGTCGATGACGTAACTCCCTTTTGACATGGGGCCGGTCGGGCCGTACCGATTACACAAAGAGTGAAACAAGGACGCCTGAATGTCACGCTGAGTGGCGCAGCGAAGACGGGTTCCTCCAGAATGTACGGCAAGGCGAAGGAGATGGATGCAGGTGTCGGAAACGGCGATCGTCGGGCGGAACGCGCTGGGCCGCATCCTCAGGGAGACCGGTCGGGACCGCTTCCTCGACGAACTGATCACCCGCATGGGTGCAGCCATCTCCCGGTTCGACTCCGACGAACTGGTGACCCGCAACCGTGACGGGTTCCAGTACGCCAAGCCCGATTGGGGACTCGTCGAGTGGATGCCGGCCATGGACACGGGTCGGCGCGTGGCGATCAAGACGGTCGGCTATCACCCCTCCAACCCG
>JAOUEE010000506.1 GCA_029858875.1 Acidimicrobiia bacterium | reverse complement strand
CGCTCATCGGTGTCGACGCCCCGATTGCCAGTGCGACGACCGACGCCGCCGGTGCATACGTCTTCAACGGCATCGCGGCCGGCGACTACCTCGTGGTGGTCACGACGCCATTCGGGGTGCCCACCATTGCGAACAACGGTTCGGACGCGCTCGACTCGGACGTCGACGCGCTCGGCGTCACCGGAGTCCTCACCATCACCACCGGACAGGTGAACACCGACGTCGACGCCGGCGTGGCGGGAACCGGCGAGCTGTCGGGCACGGTGGTGCTCGACGTCGACTCGCTCGGTGCGTTGAACATCCCGGCGGACGCTCCGCTGGAGGGCATCGATGTCGTGCTCGAGTGGGCGGGTCCGGATGGCGTGCTGGGCACGTCCGACGACATCTCGTTCTCGGCCACCACCGATGCGGCCGGCATCTACACGTTCGCCGGCGTCCCGAGCGGCCCCGTGCGTGTCACAATCGTCGACACGTCGCTACCCGACGGCGTCGACAACTCGTTCGACGGCTTCGACCCGATTGCAAACGGTGTCACCGTCACGAGCATGCCGCTGGGCGGAACGCTCTCAGGCGTCGACTTCGGTGTCGCAGGCACCGGCACGATCGCCGGCTCGGTGCGGCTGGACCGTGACGCCGACGGCCTGTTCGACAACGTCGGTGATACAGGTCTGGCCGATGTCGAGGTGACCGCCACCTGGACCGGTCCGAACGGCGAGATCGCCCTGTACACCACCGTCACGTCGATCGACGGCAGCTTCAGCTTCGACGACATGCCGGCAGGAACGTTCGTGGTCGAGGTCGACCCGTCCGGTACGACGTTGGCCGGCTTCGACCCGTCCTACGACCCGACCGTGGGCATCGCCGATCTGACGAACACCGTGGTCATCGCCGCCGGCGGCACCAACGACACACAGCACTTCGGTGTGCTTGCGACCGGCACGCTCGCTGGTTCGGTGGTGTTGGATGTGGTGCCGGATCCGGATGCTGGGTTGGAGGGGATCACGGTGACGGCGACGTGGCCGGGTCTCGATCTGGTCGGTGTGGGTGATGATGTGGTGTATTCGACGGTCACCGATGCTGCTGGTGGGTTCTCGTTTGCTGATCTGCCGCCTGGTGACTACACGGTCGAGGTGGTGACGTTGCCGGCTGGTGTCGTGGCGTCGGTTGATCCTGATGGCGGTGTGGCTGACGGTGTGTCGGTCGTGTCGGTTCCGGTTGCTGGTGCGGCTGTTGATCAGGTCTTTGTCGTTGCTGGGACGGAGATGATCACTGGTGTGGTCGTGTTCGATGTCGATGGTGATGGTGTGTTGGATGTCGTGGGTGATTATCCGTTGCCGTCGGTGCCGGTTTCGGCGCGGTGGTTGGGTGCTGATGGTGTGCTCGGTGGTGGCGATGATGTCGTGTTCTCGACGTTGACGGATGGATCGGGTGCGTATTCGTTCGGTCGTTTGCCGGCTGGGAATGTCGTGGTCGAGATCGATACGGCGCCGTTGGTGTCGAGTGGTTTGGTCGATTCGACGTTCGATGCGGTGGATGGTGTGGCCGATGTGGTGGCCAACGGTGTGGTGTCGGTCGTCTTGTCGGCCGGCGGTCCTGTGGTCACCGCCGACTTCGGCCTGCAAGGCGCCGGCGTGATCACCGGATCGGTCGATCTGGATGCTGATCCGGATGCGCCGTTGGCCGGCGTGGTCGTCGAGTCGATCTGGGCCGGCCTGGATGGCTCGTTGGGCACGCTCGACGACGTCGCGTTCTCGACCGTCACCAACGCCTCGGGCGAGTACGCACTCGCCAACCTGCCCTTGGGCACTTACTCGGTCGAGGTCGATCCCTCGGACACGACGCTGGCGCCCGCCGGCATGTCGCCGTCGATCGATCCCGACGGCGGTACCGCAGACGGCTTCACCGATGCGATCCTGCTGACCTCCGGTGCGCCGACGGCGGACGTGCCCTTCGTGTACGAGGGCGGCTCGGCGATCGCCGGCTCGGTGCTGTTGGACGTGAACGGTGACGCAACCGTGCCCGACGCGACCGATGTGGGTATCGGCGGCGTCGATGTGAGGGCTCGATGGGCGGGCCTCGACGGCCTGTTCGGAACTGCCGACGACGCGATGTTCCTGACGACCACCTTGCCCGACGGGTCGTACTCGTTCGCCACGGTGCCCGCCGGAGCGGTTCGTATCCTGGTGCAGTCGGGCTCGTTGCCCGCCGGTGTCGATAACTCG
>JAOUEE010000505.1 GCA_029858875.1 Acidimicrobiia bacterium | reverse complement strand
CTGGCCCACCTGGGCGTGCGCCACATCGATCTCCCCATCACCCCGGAGCGCGTCTGGCGGGCCCTCGGAAACGCCTGAGCGACGTCGGCCGGCTCAGCTGGCGGTGACGGGGATGGACCGACGACCGGCCGGCTTCTCGGGGACGCCGAACACGTCGATGGCGGTCTGGCGGCAGGTGACCACGGCCTCGCTCTGGATCTTGAGGTTGGCCACGAGGTCGTCGAGGCCCGACCCGTCGATGGTGCCCGCCTGAATGGCCCGCAGCTCATCGGTCAGTGCGTTGGTGGGATCGTGGTTGCAGGTGATGCACACCGGCCGCCGGTCGTTGACGAACTCGTACTTGTCGTGGAGGACGTCGGCCAGCGACCGCTCGAAGACGGTGCCCATGGGGGCCTCCTTCTTCCAGTCCGAGCAGCACAGGTAGTAGATGCCGTCGTACCCGATGAAGGGGTAGATGAAGGGGATGACGCAGTTGGCCTCGCCACCGTCGGCGGTGAGCATGGCCCGGGCCTGTTCCAGCTCCGGATAATCGGCGTACTGCATCTCGTCGACGAACAGGGCGCCACCCCGATTGATGATGTCGAAGCCCATGAACCGATCGAGACCGTGGCCCCGCCAGAACTCCTTCATCTCGTCGACGTGGGCGGTGTCGCGCTTGTAGTCGACCAGCACGATCACGATGGTGCAGTCGTCACCGGCCAGATCACGAAAGCGCAGGATGTTGTCGAGAGTGCGCTGGAAGGGAAGGCTGTAGACGTCCTCGTACCGGTCGCCGAGGTCGGCGATGTTGATGTTGATCTCCTGGAGCCCGGCCTCGAGCAGTGCCGTGGCCCGACGCTCGTCGAGCAGTGCGGCGTTGGACGAGACCGAGACGTGCAGACCCGTCTCACGCACCCGCTCGACATAGGTGGGCAGGTGCCGGTTGATGAGTGGTTCGCCCAGGCCGCACAACCGGACCTGGAGCATGTCGGCCCCGCCGAAGTACCGGTGGGCGACGTCCTTCCACTCGTGGGCCCGCACCAACGACTGCTCGAACACCTCGGGGGTCATCAGCCCCTGATGCGGCGTGGCGTCACGAGGACAGAAATGGCAGCTCGCGTTGCACCGATTGGTGACCTCGAAGTCGATACCGAGCAGCACACCGACCCCTAGAGGATCTTGACCGGGATGCGGGTGCGCTGCGCGGCCCGCTCGGCGGCGGCGTAGTCGATCGTGGTGTGCTGTTCGAGCTGCTCGAGCATGCCCCACACCACCGAGTTGGACGAGACCACACCGTCGATGAGCTGGTCGGTGTCGATCTCGTCGCCGTTGGCCGCAGACCGCAGTCCCTCGGTGACCCGGTTGAGGGGATCGAGATTGCAGGTGGCACACACGACCCGACGGTCCATCACGTGTTGCAGCTTCTCGCTGGTGACGTCGACGATCGACGCCTCGAAGACGGTGCCCATGGGCACTTCCTTCTTCCAGTCCGAGCAGCACAGGTAGTACTTGCCGTCGTAACCGACGAACATGTAGCCGAACGGCGCCCCGCAGGCCGGCTTGGAATCCCGCTCGGCCAGGATGGCGCGGGCCTGTTCGAGCTCGGGGTACTCGTCGAACTGCATGTGGTCGACGAACAGGGCCCCGCCCCGGTTCATGACGTCGAAGAAGACGAACTTGGACAGGCCGTACCCCTGCCAGTACTTGACCATGCGGCGCAGGTGATCGCGATCGTGGCGGTGATCGACCAGCACGATGTGGACTTCGCAGTCGTCGCCGGCCATCTCGGCGAAGCGGGCGACGTTGTCACGGCTCTTCTCGAACGGAAGCTTGTAGACCCGCTCGTACTCCTCGCCCTCGTCGCCGATGTTGATCAGGATCTTGTCGAGGCCGGCCTCGAGCAGCGCCGTTCCCCGCTTCTCGTTGAGCAGGGCACCGTTGGAGGACATCACGCACGGGAAACCGGCCTGTTTCACCTGGGAGACCCAGGTGGGGGCGTGCTTGTTGAGCAGCGGCTCGCCCAGCCCGCAGAGGCTGACGGTCATGTTCCAGCCGAACCCCGAGGCCACGTCGTCACGGAACTCGATGGCCCGCAGCAGGGCCTGGTCGAAGACGTCGGGGGTCATCAGTCCCTGGTGGGGCGTGGCGTCACGCGGGCAGAAATGGCAGCTCGCGTTGCACCGATTGGTGGGCTCGATGTCGACGGTGAGATCCATGCAATCCTCAGGAGGGGCCCCGTCCCGCG
>JAOUEE010000504.1 GCA_029858875.1 Acidimicrobiia bacterium | reverse complement strand
GGCGACCGCCGGCGGCTGTCCGGTGATCGCGGCGATGGCCGTGCCCGAGGCCTCGGCCTCGAGGCATCCGTGCGATCCGCAGGCACAGGGGCGCCCATCGGGCACCACGACCACGTGACCCAGATGTCCGGCATTGCCCTCGGCCCCGTCGAGCAAGCGGCCATCGACGACGATGCCGGCACCGACTCCGGTCGACACCACCATGGCCAGGTAGTGATCGACCCCGCGGGCGGCCCCCAGCCATCCCTCGCTCAGGGCCAGTGCCTTGGCGTCGTTGTCGATGGTCACACCGAGCCCGGTGTGGGCCTCCAGCCGACTGCGTAGGGGAAAGTCCCGCCAGGCCCTGATGTTCAGCGGCGACACCGTGGCCCCTCCCCGTGACATGGGTCCTCCGCAACCCACTCCACAGGCAAGCACATCTGCCGGTTCGGTCATGACCTGATCGATGGCACCGGCCAGAGAACCGAACAACACCTCGGGGTCGTCGGTATCGGAGGTGGGCACCTGCACCCGGCATCTCACCACGCCGTCGTCGGCCACCAGCGCAGCCACCATCTTCGTGCCACCGATGTCGATGGCCAGTACGTCGGACACCGGGACACCGTATCGGCCCACCGTCGACGCTCGAAGACCGTCGACGCGGACGTTGTGCAGTCCCGCGGTCGAGGTAGTGACTGTGAGCCCGTACGATGTCGTCGGCGACCGCCGCAACCGGGGAGAGCTCTTCGTGACCGCAGCCGAGACCACGACCCGCACCTATGCGGAGTTGTTCGACGCCATCCGTCTGAACGTCGGTCAGGTCGTCAGGGGCAAGGACGAAGCCATTCGGCTGAGCATCCTGTGTCTCGTGGCCGAGGGGCACTGCCTGGTCGAGGACGCGCCCGGTGTCGGGAAGACCACCCTGGCCAAGGCTCTCGCTCGTTCGGTCGACGGCACGTTCGGCCGGATCCAGTTCACCCCCGACCTGCTCCCCGCCGATGTCGTGGGCACCAGCATCTGGAACCGCACCTCGGGTTCCTTCGAGTTCCGCCGCGGCGCCATCTTCCACAGCATCGTGCTCGCCGACGAGATCAATCGGGCCTCCCCGAAGACGCAATCGGCCCTCCTCGAGGCCATGGCCGAGCGCCAGGTCACCGTCGACGGCACCACCCACGATCTCGAACGGCCCTTCCTGGTCGTCGCCACCCAGAACCCGCTCGACCACGAGGGCACCTATCCCCTGCCGGAGAGTCAGCTCGATCGATTCCTGATGCGGATCTCCATCGGTTACCCGGCACCCGAAGCCGAGCTCGAGCTGCTAACCAGCCACGGGATCAACGACGACGCCGAGATCCTCGCGTCCATCGGCCCGGTCGTCAGCACCACCGAGGTCCAGGGCATGATCCACGCCGTCCATCGCGTGCACGTCGACCCGGCCATCCGCCGCTACCTGGTGGAGCTGGCCACGGCCTCGCGCCGTCATCCTTCGCTGGCTCTGGGCGCTTCACCGCGTGCCGTCCTCAGCCTGCAGCGCGCCGCTCAGGCCCACGCGGCCGCCGGCGGGCGCACGTTCGTGACTCCCGACGACATCAAATACCTGGCCGGGCCCGTCCTCACCCACCGACTGGTCATCAGCCCCGAAGCGATGCTGAAGGGGACCG
Source organism: Acidimicrobiia bacterium (assembly GCA_029858875.1). Classification (GTDB taxonomy): domain Bacteria; phylum Actinomycetota; class Acidimicrobiia; order Acidimicrobiales; family SHLQ01; genus JAOUEE01. The sequence continues at coordinate 587 of JAOUEE010000504.1, read as the reverse complement.
ATGCCGGTGTGGTGGTGCGCGAGCTCCTCGAACGGGTGCCGGTGCCGCCGGGTTCGGTGGGCTGACCGATGCCCACCCGCATCGGCTGGGTCGTCGCTGCCGGTGGGGTGGCGTTGATCGGCGCCGGGCGGCTGTTGGGCCTCATCGAGCTGTACGTCCTCGGCGCCCTGGTGCTGGGCCTGGTGATCGTGAGCCTGGTGCGCATCCGGTCCCGGCCACTCCACCTCCAGGTCAGTCGCGCTCTCGAACCCGATCGCGTGCCGGCCGGCGCGCCGGCCCGGGTGGAGCTCCGGCTGCACAACCAGGGGACTCGACCCACGCCGGTGCTGCGGCTCCAGGATTCCGTCTCGGGCACCAAGGGCGCGCAGCTACTGGTGCCGCCGATCGATGCCCGCAGCGACACCGCTGCCGCGTACCGATTGCCCACCGACAAGAGAGGCATCGTCGGAGTCGGACCGCTGCGCATCGAGATCGTGGATCCGTTCGGTCTGGCCTACGCCCGCAGCCAGGCGGCGCCGCGCGCCGACCTCATCGTCCATCCGGTCGTCCATCCCATCACCGCTCTCCCCCAGCCCGATGGCCTCGAC
>JAOUEE010000503.1 GCA_029858875.1 Acidimicrobiia bacterium | reverse complement strand
GGTACCCTGCTCGACGCCATGTGTGGCCTGGGCGTTGGCACTGACCTCGGCCGGGGTGAAGGTGCTCCAGTACACGTGGATGTGGTTGCGCGACACGTCGGGATCGAAGTTGGCTTCCCAGGTGATCTCCAACTCGTCGTCGCTGGCCGCCACATCGGTGATGGTGACCGTGCAGTTCTCGACCGGGCAGGCGTTACCCGCATCACCGGTGGTGGCGGTGGACGATTCGTCTCCGACGGTGGTCGACGACGACGATTCGTCGCTGTCGCTGCCACAGGACGCCAGGAGGAGGAGGCCCACCACGGCCACGAGTTTCGCTGTTCGAGCCATGGCGAGAGACTACTCGGCCCGCCCTGGGCCGCAAAGATCGTTGTTCGGGCGGCCAACCGGGTCTGACCCCCGTCACCGGATCGGGGTGTCAGCGGGTGACGGCGCCGACGCGTTCGATCAGATGCTCGCTGGCGGCGCGTAGCGCGGTGTGGGCCAGGGTGTCGCGGAGGGGTTCCAGCGATCGCAGCGCCTCGTCGGTGTATCGCTCGGCCACGGCCAACGCCTCGGCCGGTCCGCTGGAGGCTCGAACCACCTCGCGGGCCCGGTCTCGCTGGCCCGAGCTCAGGACATCGCCCAGCAACGGCGCCAGGTCGCCCCCCAGGTCCGAGTGCAGGGCCCGCAGCACGGGCAGGGTGTAGATGCCCTCGACCAGATCGTTGCCGGATGGTTTGCCCAGCTCCTCGTCGGTGGCGGTGACATCGAGGATGTCGTCGACCACCTGGAAGGCCATGCCGTAGCTGTGCCCGAACTTGGTGAGCGTGTCGATGAGCGGCCGCGGCAGATCGGCCACGATCCCCCCCACCCGGCACGACGTGGCCAACAGCGAAGCCGTCTTCCCCTCGATGGACAGCAGATAGTCGGCCTCGGTGCGGCCGATGTCGTAGGCGTCCTGCAACTCGCGCACCTGGCCCTCGCACAAGCGGGCGATGGTGTTGGCCAACAGGCCGGCCACCTCGGTCCCGAGCGAAGCCGCGATCTCGGAGGCACGGGCCAGGAGGAAGTCACCGGCGAGTATGGCGCGGAGATTGCCCCACCGATGATTGACCGAGTCGGCCGCCCGTCGGGTCTCGGCCTCGTCCATGACGTCGTCGTGATAGAGGGAGCCGATGTGCACCAACTCACAGGCCACGCCGCCCATCACCGCTTCGGCCGTGACGGGAGTGTCGGAGGTAGCGGCCGTGACGCTGGCCGCCAGGGTGAAACCGGGCCGCACCCGCTTGCCGCCGGCCAGGATCAGGTGGCTGGCCACCTCCGTGAGGAAGGTGTCGTTGGTGATGACCGACGCGCGCAGCTCCTCCTCGACGTTTTCGAGGCCCGCAGCCAGCGCCGGGAAGGCAGCCAGGGGGTTACCTGAGCCCATGGCGCGACCCTATGCGGTACCGCACGCCTTCGAGAAACCCGGATGACACGGGAGGAATCGCCCGAAGATCCCGCGGGCGCGGGCATACCGGCTCAGTCGCCGCTGTTGTCATGCCGATAGAAGCATCGGGAACCGATCGCGGCACCCTCCCGGGCGCCGATAGACTCCCCCCAACGGGCCCGTCCCGTTCGATTCACTGCCAGAGAGGAAGCTGCGTGTTCGAGAGATTCACCGACCGAGCTCGCCGGGTGGTGGTGCTGGCCCAAGAAGAGGCCCGCCTCCTGAACCACAACTACATCGGCACCGAACACATCCTCCTGGGTCTGATCCACGAGGGTGAGGGTGTCGCGGCCAAGGCCCTCGAGTCCCTCGGCATCTCGCTCGAGGCGGTTCGCAGCCAGGTCGAGGAGATCATCGGCCAGGGCGGCTCGTCGCCGTCGGGCCACATCCCGTTCACGCCGCGGGCCAAGAAGGTGCTGGAGCTGTCCCTGCGCGAGGCGCTCCAACTGGGCCACAACTACATCGGTACCGAGCACATCCTGCTCGGTCTCATCCGCGAGGGTGAGGGCGTGGCCGCCCAGGTGCTGGTGAAGCTGGGCGCCGACCTGTCGCGGGTCCGTCAGCAGGTCATCCAGCTGCTGTCTGGCTACAGCGGTCCCAGCGGCTCGTCCTCGGGCGGCTCGGACAAGGCCGGCGCTACCGCGGGTGGCAGCGGCGGTGACACGCCGTCCGGCTCCCTGGTGCTCGATCAGTTCGGCCGCAACCTCACCCAGCTGGCACGCGAGAAGGGCCTCGACCCCGTCATCGGCCGGGTGCGCGAGACCGAGCGGGTCATGCAG
>JAOUEE010000502.1 GCA_029858875.1 Acidimicrobiia bacterium | reverse complement strand
GGAGCAGGCGACATACGACGCCGAGCAACTGGCGCTCGGTGGCGACGTCGACTTCTCGGTGCTGACCATTCCCTTCATCGACCTCCAGTACGCGCCCTATCAGTACGGCGAGCTGTTCGCAGCCGAGCTGTGGGACGAGGGTCAGGCCACGCTCGACGCCGCCTTCGACGCACCGCCCGATACCAGCGAACAGGTGATGGTGACCGGTTCGTACCGGGCCGGCGAGAGTCGATCCGAGGTGGCCGCACCTCCGGCCGACGGCGAAGTGGCCGAGCAGGGGGTCTTCGGCCAGCTGGTGTTGCAGACCATCCTGGCCACCGCGGTGGGCGACGATGCCGGCGACGCGGCCGCGGGATGGTCGGGCGACTGGTTCGTGGTCTGGAACGAGGGTTCGGACACGTGCATCCGGGCCGACGTGGCCATGGACGACGGCGACGAGCGGGATGAGCTGGCCAGCGCCGTCACCTCATGGGTGGGCGACCACGGCAATGCCTCCACCGAGCTCACCGCCGATGGCCTGGTGCGTCTCACCGCCTGCGGCTGAGTGCCTCGGTCAGTCCGGAGGACCGCCCGCCGGCCCGTTGGTCGGTGGGCCGGCGAAGGCCTGGGCCTTGGACAACCAGTCGGTGGCGTGGCGGCCGACCGCTGCCAGGTCGGTGTCGGCCACATGGCGCCGCTGCGTGGTGACCAGGCAGAAGTCCAGCGCCGTACCAGACACCCGGTTGGTCGCATCCTCGGATCCCCACGACCACATCGCCCCGCTGGGGCCGAGCAGATCCACGCGCACATCGTCCTCGGGTACGACCTCGCCCCGATTGATGTAGGTCCAACCCCTGGTGATGCAGCCGAGCTGGGCGATGTGCCGGAGTCGGTCGGTGGGTAGTCGTTCGGCGTGCACGGCGTCGACGATGTCCTGACCGTGGGCCCAGCACTCCATGAGGCGGGCGGTCAGGAACGACTTGGCGCCCATCGGCGGCCCGTACCACGGCACCCGGGCGTCGTCGGCCAGGCCTGCCGCCGCCTGCTCGAGGGCGGCCCGGCCACTGCGCCACGTCGTCAGTCGGTCACCGACCGACTGTGCTCGAACATCGGAGAGCGTGAGCTCGTCCACCGCTTCGTTGCCGCCCCCTGCCGCGGCCAGCAGCCGGTCGCGCTCGGTCCGGAACCGGTCGGGATCCTCGATGGCGATGGCTGCGGCCCGATCGAAGTACGACAGGTGGGCGATCTGATCGGTGACCGACCAGCGGGGGCTGGCGGTGGCCAGTTCCCACTGTTCGGGGTCCAGGCCGGCCACGATCTCGTCGAGGGACGCCTGCTCGGCCAGGAGATCGGCCAGGATGTCGGACACGTGCATCGGGGTTCCCTTCACGACGTGGGGGTCCGGAGACCCCGGACGATGATGTCGACCAACTGATTGGCGGCCTGGCGCGGTGATCCCTCGATGGTCTCGATCACCTCGGACTGGGCGAAGACGGCGCCGAGCCCGGCCACCACGCGGGCCACGGCGCTGGTGTCCACCGGCGCGATGTCGCCCCGGTCGATCGCGTCGTCGAGCACCTCCCGGGTGACGGCCACCAGGTATTCGTTGTGAGCATGCTGGAGGGCGGCCCCTCCGGGCATGGTGGCCAGGTCGCGGGCGAAGGCCGGCGTGGCTTCGCTGACCGCCACGTTGGCCGCGGCCAGGTAGGAGCACAGGCTGGTCAACGGGTCGGCCTCGCCGTCGTCGATGCCTGCGGCCCGGGCTCGCCGGCCGATGGACCAAAGGTTGCGGTCGATGGCCATGAGGACCAGTTCTTCGCGGCTGGGAGCCAGGCCGTACAAGGTGCGCAGCGAGCAGTTGAGGTGGCGGGCCAGGTCGGCCATGGTGAGGTGGGAGAACCCATCACGGATCAACATCGTGAGCTCGTCGAGCAGCTCGCGCTGGCGCGGCGTCAGTTGGGCGGCCCGCTCCCTGGACAACACCGGCTCGGGTCGGGGGACCGCCCGAATCCGCTGTTCCAGGCCGGCCCGGTCGGTGGTGGTGGCCACGAGGCTGGCCTCAGACCTCGGACAGCAGCGTGATCGGGATGTCCACGTGTCGGGCGCGGATCCACTCGCCCAGGCTCTTGGCCTGGCCGTCCTGGCGGGTGGAGGAGGCCACACCGTCCTGGAGCAGTCCGTGGATGAGGAAGTTGAGAGACCAGATGTTGGGTAGGCGGAACCGGTCGATCACCAGGTCGGCGGCCTCGGGTAGGAGCCCGCGCAGCCTCTCGG
>JAOUEE010000501.1 GCA_029858875.1 Acidimicrobiia bacterium | reverse complement strand
CTCCTCGTCCATGATGCCCAGCTTCACGGTGTTGTCCGGTAGGCCCAGCAGCTGCTCGACCCGGGTGAACACCTGGTCGGCGAAGGCCACCTCGTCGGGCCCGTGCATCTTGGGTTTCACCACATAGACGGAGCCGGTGCGACTGTTGCCGTCGCCCCGATCGAGGTCGTGCTTGGCGCACAGCGTGGTGATCATGGCGTCGAGCAGCCCCTCGGGCGCCTCGTTGCCATCCCGGTCGAGCACCGCCGGCGTGGTCATCAGATGCCCCACGTTGCGCACCAGCATGAGCGAACGGCCGGGCAGCGCCAGGGTGGAGCCGTCGGGCGCCGTGTACTCCCGATCCGGCGACAGCGAGCGGGTGAACGTGCGATCGCCCTTGGACACTTCTTCGGTGAGGGTGCGGGTCATGAGGCCCAACCAGTTGCGGTAGGCCAGGGCCTTGTCCTCGGCGTCGACGGCTGCCACCGAGTCCTCGCAGTCCATGATGGCCGTCACGGCCGACTCGAGTACCACGTCGGCGATGCCGGCCCCATCGTCGGCACCCACGGGGCTGGAGGGGTCGATCACGATCTCGATGTGCAGACCGTGGTGCCGGAGCAGCACGGCCTCGGGCGAGGTCGCGTCACCCCGGTATCCGACGAAGGCCGCGGGATCGGCCAGCTCGTGGCTGGTGTCAGCCGTGTCGACCATCAGCGCGCCGCCATCGACGCGGTAGGCGGTGGCTTCGACGTGGGACGCCCCGCGCAGGGGCACGGCATCATCCAGGAAGCCACGGGCCCAGGCGATCACCCGTGCGCCGCGGGCCGGATCGTAGGGGCCGGGCTCGGGGAGATCGCCGAGGGCATCGGTGCCGTACAGCGCGTCGTACAGCGAACCCCAGCGGGCGTTGGCCGCGTTGAGGGCGTAGCGGGCGTTCATGACCGGTACCACCAGCTGTGGGCCGGAGACGACCGCGATCTCGTCGTCGACGTTGGCCGTGTCGACCGAGAAGGGTGGTCCCTCGGGAACGAGATAGCCCAACTCCTCGAGGAAGGCCCGGTAGGCGGCCGCGTCGTGAGGCTGGCCGGCGCGGGCCCGATGCCAGTCGTCGATGGCGGCCTGGAGATCGGCCCGGATCTCGAGCAGCTCGCGATTGCGGGGACCGAAGGTGTGGAGGATGTCGGACAGGCCGGCCCAGAAGGCGTCACGATCGATCCCCGACCCGGGCAGGGCCTCGTCATCGATGAAGGCGGCCAGTGGGGCGCCCACTCGAAGATCTGCGATCGTGACGGTCTCGCCGCTGGTCATGATTTCACCCTGTCCTGGTACGCGTTGTCGATCAGCGCCGGCGACATGCCGGGCGCCGCATCAGCGTTGCCATGTTGGAGCCCGCTCGACGGTGTTGCCAAGCCCCGCCCACCCGACACCGCCGGTGGTCAGCTGAACAGCGTGTCGACGGCGTGATCCTCGGCGGCGGCGGCGAAACGGGCCACGTTGGCGTCGATGACCTCGACCGGCTGCATCTGGGTGGGGCACAGGAACCAGAGCAGCCCGTGGATCATGTGGCGTCGATAGCTGAGCCAGGCGGCGTCCCAGCCAGGCGCATCGGCCACCCCGAGCTCGGCCAATGCGTCGAGATAGCCGGCCAGGAGCGTTTCCTCGTGGTGACGTCGATCATCGACGCTGAGAGCACCGGCCAGGAAGTAGCACACCTCCCGCGCCCAGTGGCCCGACGTGACCCCGCCCCAGTCGAGGAAGCCCGGGCGGCCGTCACCGTCGACGTAGGTGTTCCCCAAGTGAGCATCACCGTGCAGGAAGCACCGCGGCCACTCGTGGTCGAGGGCCCACAGCGCCTGGATGCGGGGTCTCATCTGTTCACGATCACGGAAGCGGGCCGGTACCCGTTGGCCCGTGGGGCCGTCGACGCACATCTCCCAGTAGCCCTCGGCCATCAGGACGGCGCCGAGCGCATTGGCGCCGTCGAGCACCGGGATGTCCGGTACCCGACCCTCGCCCCACCACCCGGCGTGGAGACCGGCCAGCTGGGCCAGCCCATCGGCAACCTTCGAAGGCGACCACGGCTGCACGGGGTCGGTGATGGTACATCCCTGGGCCACCAGGTTTGCCATCACGACGATGCCGTCCTGCCCGTCGGCTTCGGCGTAGAAGCACTGCGGCGCGTTGACGTCGATGAGGGGACGAACAACGGCGTAGAACAGCGCCTCGGACCGCATCGACACGGGGATGCCATGCTCCTCGAACGCGGCTTTCACGTAC
>JAOUEE010000500.1 GCA_029858875.1 Acidimicrobiia bacterium | reverse complement strand
CGATTCGATCGCTTCCTCGCCACCTTCATCCGGGGACCGCAGACCCCCGAACCCGGGGTCCCCTGTCGCGTCTGACGTCGTGTCCGCCGGGCTCCGGCTCGGCCTATCTGACGACCCGTCAGATACTGTCTGGGCATGAGCGTGGCGCACAGTCCCATCCCCCGAATCATCAGTGTCGACGATCATGTGGTCGAGCCGCGCGATGTGTGGACCTCCCGGTTGCCGGCCCGGTACGTCGATCAGGGACCCCGCATCGTCTACGCTCCGCAGGGCGCGATGGAGCTGGTCGACGGCGCCTGGGTCGAGCAACCCGGGACCGGCCCCGAGATGGCCGCCTGGTGGCACTACGAGGATCACCGCTACCAGATCAAGCAGATGATCGCGTGCCCCGGCCTGGCCCCCGAAGAGGTCACCATGGAGGGGGTCACGTACGAGGACATCGCCCCCGGCTGCTACGAGCCGCAGGCCCGGCTGGCCGACATGGACGCCAACCACGTGGAGGCGTCGCTCTGCTTCCCCAACTATCCCCGGTTCTGCGGCCAGTTGTTCGCCGAGCGCAAGGACATGGAGCTGTCCAAGCTGTGCGTCGAGGCGTACAACGACTGGATGATCGACGAGTGGTGCGGCGGCTCCGACGGGCGCCTCATCCCGCTGTGCATCGTGCCGCTGTGGGACGCCGAGCTGGCCGCCGCCGAGATCCGGCGCAATGCCGCCCGCGGCGCTCGGGCCGTGGCCTGGTCCGAGTTGCCCGCCTGGCTGGGTCTGCCGTCCATCCACACCGACCACTGGGACCCGTTCTTCGCCGCCTGCCAGGAGACGGACACGGTCATCTGCATGCACATCGGGTCGGGCACCCGCACCCTCACCACCTCGGCCGACGCGCCCACCGTCGTGACGGCCAACATGATCGTGGCCAACAGCGCCGCGTCGATGATCGACTGGTTGTTCTCCGGCAACTTCGAGAGGTTCCCCGGCCTGCGCCTGATGTACGCCGAGAGCCAGATCGGCTGGATCCCGTATTTCGTGGAGCGGGCCGATGACACGTGGCACACCCACCAGTGGGCCCAGGGCGAGGAACGGTCCGAGCTGCCACCGTCGCACTACTACCGAAAGCACATCTTCAGCTGCTTCTTCAAGGACACCGTCGGGATCGATCTGCTCGACCGGATCGGGGTCGACAACGTGTTGTTCGAGACCGACTATCCCCACCAGGACGGCACCTTCCCGCACAGCCGCGAGACGGCCGAGAAGCTGTTCGGCCACCTCGATCCCGAGGTCATCCACAAGCTGGCCCGGGGGAACGCGATCGAGCTGTTCGGGTTGGACCATCTGCGCTGAGCGGTCCGACCGGGGCCGCTGGTCCACGCCCTCGCGCCGGTAACGTCGGGCCGTGTCCCTGCGTCAGACCAACCTCGACAAGTTGGCCGATGGCTCCTTCGATGTGTGCATCGTGGGTGGCGGCATCAACGGCGCGGTGGCCGCCGCGGCGCTGTCCAGTCGTGGCGCGTCGGTGGCCCTCGTCGATCGCGGTGATTTCGGTGGTTTCACCAGCCAGGAGTCGTCCAACCTGGTGTGGGGCGGCTTCAAGTACCTCGAGAACTACGAGCTCGGGCTGGTGCGCAAGCTCTGCAAGTCACGGAACCGCCTGATCCGGGCCTACCCGGCCAACATCGCCACCATCGGGTTCCTCGCCGCCCTCGATCGATCGTCACCCTTCCCCCCGTTGCTGGCCGGCCTGGGCAGCGTCGCCTATTGGGGCATCGGCAACTTCTCCACCCCCCACCCGCGCTACCTGTCGGCTCGACGGATCGAGTCCGATGAGCCCGTCATCGACACCAGCAACGTGCGCGGCGGCATCGAGTACTACGACGCCGTCCTCAACGACAACGATGCCCGGTTCGTGTTCGGCTTCGTCCGGTCGGCTCTCGATGTGGGAGCGGTGTGCGCCAACTACGTGGAGATGGTCGGCGCGCAACGGGTGGGCGAGTCGTGGGAGCTCGATCTGGTCGACCGCGAGTCCGATGCCCGGTTCACGGCTCGGGCCAGGGTGATCGTCAATGCGGCCGGTCCTTTCGTCGACGAGCTCAACGGCGCCTGGAACCTGCGCACCGAGCACCGCATCGTGTACTCCAAGGGCATCCATCTGGTGGTGCCCCGGCTCACACCGCACCGACGGGTGCTGGCCTTCTTCGACGACACCCAGCGCCTGTTCTATGTGATCCCGATGGGTCGTCGGTCGGTCATCGGCACGACCGACACG
>JAOUEE010000143.1 GCA_029858875.1 Acidimicrobiia bacterium | reverse complement strand
CCGCCGGACACCGTACAGCGGCTCGAGGAGCAACCGGATCCGCACCACCTCGTCGAGGTCATCGACCGGTCCACGTACCGCCACGTTGCGACCGTTGGCCACCACCAGCAGATCGTCCACGGCCACCTCATTGAGACGCAGCCGCGCCCGGGCCCGATCCTCGATGCCATCCTCGATGCGCGGTGCCGTCCACAGCACCGAGACCGCCGCCAGGGCGCTCAAACCCACGATGGCCAGCGTCACGGCATACAGACGGAGTCGGCGCTGCCTCTCGTCGCCGGGTTCCAACGCCATGGCGTGCGACGGTACACCGCGAACCCTCTGGAACCCCGCCGCGGCGACCCGATCACGACCATGAGGCGAACGAGGGTGTATTTTCGAAGATCACCATGATCCTCTGCGCACGCGTGGGCTGCGGCGCGCCGGCGTCAGCGCTTTTCATCGCCGACGTGTCGGCGCAGACCGTTTGGCTCCAAGACCACGACCCCACCGTCGCCGGGACCGAGCTGTGCGCCATCCACGCCGATCGTTTCTCGGTACCGATGGGCTGGGAGCTCCACGACGAGCGCGGCACGGGGAGGGCCGACGCCGGCCCCGACGAGGAGCCCGAGCCACCCCGAGCCGAACCCCCGACCGCCGAGCCATCGCCGGCCGACGACCATCCCTCGGGCCGCTGGGACGGCCCGAGCCGCCACGATGACGGGCCCCTCGAAGCGCCCGAGTCCCCGCTGCTGTCACGCGCCTTCAGTGGCGACGACTCCCGGCGCCTCGCCCTCTTCGAGCGGGTCGATCGTCAGCGTGAAGGCGACCCAGAGCACCTTGGAGAACGGAAAGAACCCGAGGGGGACGACCACCGCGGCCACGACCGCACTGATCAGGAATCCGACGACACTGGATCCTCGGGCGGCGGCAACTCCGGCTCCGATGGTCACCACGAGGATCACGGCGAAGGTGACGATCGTGTTGAGCCCGATCGCGCCGATGAACTCCCCTTCCCCCCGTTCGAACCGGAGGGCGCACCGGGGACAGCGATCGACCATGGCGACCCAGCGACCGAACAGCGAGCCCGAGCCACAGACCGGACACCGACGGCGGACGGCCCGCCAGAACATGGTCGGCGTCGAGGGTTGTACGAACTGGGACACCCGTCCCAGGGTACGGCGGGCGCATCTCGTCGGATCGCACCCGGCCGCCCGCTCTAGGCGGGGCCGGCTCGTGGCGCGGGACCGATCGCGGTGAGCGGCGCCGAGCGTGGCCGCCTGACGCTGCTGGCGGCCGCGGTGACGGTCCTGTTGGCGGCCCTGTTCGCGCTCGCCTCCGTGGTGACCGAAGACGGTGATGATGACACGGTGGCCCCGACGGCCCCGACGACGACCACCACCATGGCGGTGGTCACGACCAACTCGACGACCCTCGCACCGACCGTCACCGACGCGACGACCACCACTGTTCCCCACGACGGCTGGGTCGATCCCGCCTCGTCGGGGCGGCCGTGGGGTACGGCCGTCGACGGGTTGCTCACCTTCCGAGGCAATCCGACCCGCACCTACTACGGCCGAGGGCCGGTACCGACCCGGCCAGAGGTCTCGTGGTCCTTCCCGGCCGAGGGGGCACTGTGTTCGCTGTCGACGGTGGGTGCCGACACCACCGAATGGTGCGGCACCGGCTGGACCGGTCAGCCGGCGGTGTTTCGCTACGAGGACCGCACCTGGGTCACCTTCGGCAGCTACGACAGCGCGGTGCACTTCCTCGATGCCGACACCGGCGATCGGATCCTCCCCGACTTCGGCGTGGGCGACATCATCAAGGGATCGGTCACGATCGACCCCGACGGCTACCCCCTTCTGTACACGGGCTCGCGGGACGATTCGTACCGGGTGCTCGCCTTCGATCGTCCCGATTCCGCGGTCGAGCTGTGGTCGCTGGCCGCCGACGCGGTGTCGCCGGTGCTGTGGAACAACGATTGGGACGGTGCGGGGCTGATCATCGACGACTACCTGTTCGAGGGTGGCGAGAACAGCCAGTTGCACATCGTGAAGCTCAACCGTGGCTACGACGATCAGGGGCTGGTCACCGTCGACCCCGAGCTCGTCTTCAACGCCCCCGGCTGGGACGACGAGTTGGTCGCCGCGGTGGGGAGCAACGTCTCCATCGAGAGCAGCGTTGCCATCTCGGGCAACACCCTCTACTTCGCCAACTCCGGAGGGTTGGTCCAGGGATGGGACATCTCCGGGCTGGCCGATGGCGTGGACCCGGTACGGGTATTCCGCTACTGGACGGGCGACGACGTGGACGCCACCGTCGTCATCGACGAAGCGGGCATGCTCTACGTCGGCGTCGAGTACGAACGGGGAACGGGCCGATCGCAGGAGGTCGGCCAGATCATCAAACTGGACCCGAGCCGGCCCGACGATCCACTGGTGTGGAAGCGCGACGAGCGGCCCTACCTCGACTCGGGGGTGTGGGCCACGCCCGCACTGCACCGCGACATCGTGATCGTTCCCACCGACGAGGGCGTGATCCTGGGGCTGGACCGCGAGACCGGCGCAGAGCGGTGGCAACTGAAGCTCCAGGGCCCCACCTGGCAGTCACCGGTGATCGTCGACGACGTGCTGATCCAGGGCGACTGCGACGGGATCCTCCACGGCTTCGACGTGAGCGACACCTCCGTCGAGCCGGTCGAGTTGTGGAGCGTGAGCCTCGGTGGGTGCATCGAATCCACCCCGGCGGTCTGGGACGGCGGCATCTACGTCGGCACGCGCGCCGGCCGGTTCCACGCCATCGCCGACCCCTCCTGAGGATCAGGCCGAAGAGGGATCGTCGACCTCGACGCCGTCGACACTGGTGACCACCGGCGGGGCCATCTCTCGCCACGACGGTGCCGGCTGCTCGCCGGGCGGGGCGAACGGCAGGGTGGGCGACGTGACCTCGATGTCGTCGGCGGACGGTTCGGCGACAGGCATGACCGATGTGTGTTCACCGACCGAGGGGCCCGGCAGGGTGATGGTGGGGTCGGGTGACGGATCGACCACCACTCCGGTGGGATCGAGATCGACGGTGGCGGCGGGCGCGGCGGCGCGATCACGGGCGACCGGTGCCAGGCGACGGAGCCGGTGCTGGAAGCGAGGCCGGGTGAGCACGAAGTAGGCCAAGGACCCGAAGGCGCCGGCCACCGCCACGACGGTGTAGCCGATCTTCACGCCGGTGTCGCCCTTGAAGTTGATGAGCACCGGAAAGAAGGCACCGATCACCCAGGCCAACTGGAAGCGGGCCTCGAACTTGGCGAACCAGCGGCCGTAGTTGGCGTCCGGCGCGTCGCGCTGCACGACGGAGTCGAAGGCCAACTTGCCGCCGGCCACCGCCGAGCTCACACCGAGCGCGATGAAGAAGGCGCCGGTGATGCCACCCACGATGGCCGCGGTCGCAGCCGACGTGGTGCTGAGCAGCAGGCTGCCCAGCAGGATCCACTCCTCCTTGATGCGAGCCCGCAGAACCGGGGCCAGTCGGGCGCCCACCAGGGCACCGGAACCGGCAGCGAGGGCCACCACCCCGAAGTGCCAGAACGGGGGCGGCGGATCGCTCACCACGTCGCGGCCCAGAGCCAGTGCGGCGCCGACGCCGACGGCGGAACCCTCCGGCACCAGGTCGATGCCCACGTCGCCCCCGCGGATGTTGAAGGCCAGCAGGAAGGTGACGAAGCCGATGAACGCTCGTTGCAGGCTCATGGCGATGGCCGAGATGCGGATCATGGCGCCACGGACCTCTTCGAGCTCGACGGCCTCTGGAGCGGACGCGGCGATCACCACCTTCGGCACGGTGAAGGCCTGGGCCACCCCCACGACGTAGATCACGGCGGCCAGGGCGGTGGCCCATGGCGGCCCGCCGAGGAACGCGAACAGCGAGGCCACGGCGATGCCGGCCATCCCGGCGATGGCCGACAGCAGGGCCAGCTTGGAGTTGGCCTCGACCAGCTCGTCATCGCTGGCCACCAGTCGGGGCACCATGGCGCTCTTGGCCACGGCGTAGCCCTTCTGGAGCACCAACATCCCGAACGCCAGCGGGAACAACAGCAGGCTCTCGATGTGTCGGACCATGAGGAAGGCCAGCACCGCTCGCCCGGCGATGGTGCCGATGAGCATGCCCCGCCGGCCGCCCTCGGTGCGGTCGATCAGCGGGCCGATGAGCGGGGTGACCACCGCGAAGGGCGCGATGGTCAACAGCAGGTAGAGGGCGATGCTGGTGCGGGCCGCGCTGGGGCTGACGTTGAAGAAGATCGAGCCGGCCAGGGCCAGCGCGATGGCGCCGTCGCCGGCAGTGGCCAGTGCATGGGTCCGGGCCAGACGCCCGAAGGGCGACAGCGTCAGGTGCACGTTGGGCGCCGCCGGCGTCGACGGTTTCCCGAGCGGCTGCCAGGCGGACCTTTTGTTCACGGGCCGATTCTACTGTTGTCTCTTCGAAGCCCGGGGCGGGGCTGTGGACCCGACCGGACGGCTGGTGCCTGCATCGTGGTGTGAGATCAGGTGCCGACCAGGGTGGGGACCGAGTCGAGCAGCCGGCGATCGTGGTCGTAGGTGAGTGCCCGGCCCGCCTCCTCGATCGAGCACCAGCGGATGCCGTCGACCTCGTCGTTGGGCGCGAAGTCGCCGCTCACCACCGTCATCACCCAGTACCGGACCTCTTTGTGCCGTTGCTTGCCGTCGAGATACCGCACCATGCCGATCTTCGAGCCCAGCTCGCAGTCGAAGCCGGTCTCCTCGAGCACCTCGCGATGTGCGGTCTCCCTCCACCGCTCGCCACGCTCGGATTTCCCCTTGGGAAACGTCCAGTCGCCGTACGCGGGCCGGTGCACCAGCAGCACCTCGAGATGCCCGTCGACGCCGCCGCGTACCACGACGCCCCCCGCGGCTTTCACCCGGTGTGGCTTCAGACTCATGGTGCTCCTGGGTTGGCTCGTGGGGTTCGGGGGTCGATCAGACACGGGACCGGCGGGCGGTGGCCAGCTGTTCGAAACGCTCGTGCACATCGCCGGTGAAGTGGGCTTGTCGTACCCACCGCCCGGCTCCGTCGAAGTCCCAGCGCAGCTGATGATCGGACAGCCCGGTGTCGAGGATCTCATCCAAGCGCTGCTTTTGCGTGGATCCCCTGACCGGCACCAGCACTTCCATCCGCCGATCGAGGTTTCGGGGCATCAGATCGGCCGAGCCGATCAGATGGAGGGCCACGCCAGGGCCGTCGCCGTTGGCGAATCGGAAGATCCGGCTGTGCTCGAGGTAGCGACCGATCACCGAGCTGACCCGGATGTTGTCGGACAGGCCGGGCACCCCGGGGCGCAGGCAGCAGATCCCCCGCACGAGGAGATCGATCTGCACCCCGGCGGCCGAAGCCTCGTACAGGAGCTCGATGATCTGCGGATCGACCAGCGCGTTCATCTTGGCCGTGATGTTGCCGTGCTCGCTGGCCATCTCGTTGCGGGTGAGCTCGACGAACCGGGACCGCAGCCAGTCCGGGGCGGTGAGCAACTGCCGGAAGACCACGCCGCGGCCGTATCCCGTGAGCTGGTTGAACAACGTCGTCAGATCCTCGCCGAGGTCTTCACGCGCCGTCAGCAGGCCGATGTCCTCGTAGATGCGAGCGGTCTTGCTGTTGTAGTTGCCGGTGCCGATGTGCCCGTAGCGCCGCAGTCCATCGGCCTCGTCACGCACGACGAGACAGACCTTGGAATGGATCTTGAGCCCCACCAGTCCGTAGGCGACGTGCACCCCGGCCTGCTCCAGCCGCTTGGCCCAGGTGATGTTCGCCTGCTCATCGAAGCGCGCCTTGAGCTCGATGAGGACGGCGACCTGTTTGCCCGACTCGGCGGCCCGAATGAGCGCTTCGATGATGGGGCTGTCGCCCGAGGTGCGGTACAAGGCGATCTTGATGGCGAGCACCTTCGGGTCATCGGCCGCCTGTTCGATGAAGCGCACCACCGTGCCGGTGAACGAGGTGTAGGGGTGATGCACCATCACGTCGGACCGGGCCATCGCCGCGAACATGTCGACCGACTCGGTCTCCTCGTCGGGCACGAACTCGGGCTCGAGGACCGGAGTCCAACCCGAAAGCTTGAGATCGGGCCGATCCAGGTCGGCGATGGCGAACAGGCACGTCAGATCGAGCGGCACGGTGGTCTCGTAGATCGCATCGTCTTCGATGTCGAGCTCGCGTTTGAGCAGGTCCCGCACCTCGTCGGACATCGTGGGATGGATCTCCAGACGAGCGGCCCGTCCGAAGCGGCGCCGGCGCAGCTCGATCTCGACAGCGGCCAGCAGGTCGTCGGCCGCCTCCTCCTCGAAGATGAGATCACCGTTGCGGGTGACCCGGAACGGATCGTGCTGGATGACGTTCATGCCCGGGAAGAGGCGGCCGAGGTGGGCGATGATCACCTGCTCGAGCGGCACGAACCGCTCCCCGCCCGGCAGCGCCACGAACCGATCGAGCGAGCTCGGCACCTTCAGTCGGGCGAAGTGCCGCTCGCCCGTGGCGGCATCCTCGACGGTGACGGCCAGGTTGAGGCTGAGATCGGAGATGTACGGGAACGGATGACCCGGATCCACGGCCAACGGGGTCAACACCGGGAAGATCCGGCTCTCGAACAGATCGGCGAGGAAGTCCCGCTCGCCGGCGTCGAGCTCGGGCCATTCGAGGAGGTGGATGTCGGCGCCCGCCAGCGCCGGTCGGAGCCGTTGTTGGTAGAGCTCCTCCTGGCGGGCGGTGAGGACGGTGACGACCCGACGGATCTCCTGGAGTTGGGCACCGGGCGTGCGGCCGTCGGGGGTCAGGGAGGTGAGACCGGCGGCGACCTGATCGTCGAGGCCGGCCACTCGGACCTGGAAGAACTCGTCGAGGTTGCTGGAGCAGATGGCGCAGAACCGAGCCCGTTCGAGCAGCGGGAGGGAGCGGTCATCGGCCATGGCCAGCACGCGTTCGTTGAAGGCCAGCCATCCCAGCTCGCGATTGAGGAATCGGGTCTCGTTGTGGTCGTAGCCGCCGGCCACGGCCGCGGGGACGGCCTCGTGCTGGGGTTCGGTGGACAGGCTCATGGCACCCGCCAGGCTACGACACGCACCGAGCCGACGGCCGCGCCCCGTCAGGTCAGCCGAGCGCCGTCACGAGCAGGGCCACGACCAGAACGACCAGTGCGGCCGCCACCGGCCAGACCCAACGACGCAACGCCGGGGTGTCCGGCGGCGTCGGAGGATCCAGCCGGTCGGCGATCAATGCCAGCCAGCGCAGGTCCAGCGGAGCGATCCGGCGATAGACCGCATCCACGTCGAGGCCGAGCTCGCGCTGGAGAACGTCACAGACGTGGGCCGGCATGGTCGGGTGCACCTCCAGGCGAACGACCCGTCCCGAGCCGGTTCTCTGCCCGACGGGGTCAGCGTGCCCGACCGCTCTGGTCACGCGGAAGGGGTGACGCTCGGCCACCGTCATACCCGGGAACAGCCGATCGAGATGGGCGACGATCACCTGCTCGAGCGGCACGAACCGCTCTCCACCCGGCAGCGCAACGAACCGGTCGAGCGATCCCGGCACCTTCAGCCGGGCGAAGTGGGACCGGCGCTGTTGGGCGTCCTCCAACACCACGGCCAGGTTGAGGCTGAGATCGGAGATGTACGGGAACGGGTGCCCGGGATCGACGGCCAACGGGGTCAGCACCGGGAGGATCCGACTCTCGAACCAGGCGGCCAGGTGGGTCTGCTCCTCGCGGTCGAGCTCGTACCAGCCGATCAGGTGCACTCCCGCGTCGGCCAGCTCCGGACCCAGGCGCGACACGAACAGATCATCCAGCGTCTCGGCCAGGTGATCGAGCCGCGCCCGCACGTCGTCCGGCGTGTTCGGGGCCGGCTCGGCGTCGGCTCGCTCACCCGGCTCGCCGACCGGCGACCGGAACCGGAAGAAGTCATCGACCGAGGCCGAGACCCGGGCACAGGACCGCAGCCGCTGCGCCAACGGCGCGGATCCACCCTGGCTCTCGGTCAGCGCCTGCTGCACCGCCCGAAGCCAGTCCAGCTCCGCCGATCGGTCCCCGTGGGTGGGCGCTGCGGGCGACCACTCCACCGCCCGTTCGCCGAAGGCCGACACCATCGAGCCACAGTAGATCAGTCGGTGAGGCAGGCCGCCCCGATGGCACCCGAGTCGTCCCCGAGCTCGGCCCAGCGCACCCGGACCTGGGCGCTGGCGAACATTGCCTGGTTCACCGAGGACTCCAGGTCCTCCCGGAACGGCTCCCCGAGTCGGTGGGCCAGCCCGCCACCCAGCACGACCAGGTCGAGGTCGACGGTGACGACCACGCTGGTGATGCCGGCCACCAGGGCCTCGAGGGCCTCGTCGATGAGCGAACGAGCCACGGGGTCGCCGGCCTCGAGCGCCTTGGCCCACACGCTGGACTTCATCCGTTCGTCGCCGGCGATGACCACCAGCTCGGTCTCGCGGCCTTCGGCATGGGCCTCGCGGGCCCGCCGCTCGAGTGAGGCCCGCCCCGCGTAGGCCTCGAGATGGCCGGGCAGGCCACACGCACAGATCGCGCCGTCTCGATGGGCCACCACCATGTGCCCGATCTCACCCGCCAGCCCGCGAGAGCCACGGCGTAACCGGCCATCGAGGATCAGCCCGCCACCGACGCCGGTGCCGACGAAGACCCCGAGCAGGTCTCGTGCGCCTCGCCCCGCCCCCAGCCGGTGCTCGGCCAGCGTCGCCACGTTGACGTCGTTGTCGATGGCCACCTCGCGCCCGGTCGCCTCGGCCACCAGGTCACGGATGGCGACGGGCTCGTCGTCGATGCCCTTCAGGTTGGGACTCGAGCGGGCGGTGCCGGCCACGGCGTCGATCTGGCCGGGCAGACCCACACCCACCGGGGCGTGGCCCTCGGGGTCGACCCGTTCGACCAGCTTGGCCACACTCTCGATGAGCTTGGGCACACCGCTCTGCGGCGTCGACCGCTTCTTGGTGCCGACCACCTCGTCGCCCTCGAGGCGCGCCACCAGGATCTTGGTACCGCCGATGTCGACCCCCACGCGACTGCTCATGGCATCAGCGCGAGCTTCCCTCGTCCTCTTCCTCGTCGTAGCCGAGGTCCCACTCGAGCAGCACGTTCTCCCGCTCGGCGTCGCGGTTGACCCGCTCGCGGTTGCGTCGGAACTGCGGATCGTGGGGCGGCAGCAGCAGCAGACGGGCATTGATGCGATCGCGGAACGAGTCGATCAGCGCGGTGTCGCCGAAGTCGCTGCGGATCTCCCAGTGCGGGGAGGTCGGGCCGAGATAGACCACCCTGACATGACCGACCGGCGGCGTTCGCTCTTCCTCGATGACATCGGGCATGGGTCGGCTCCTG
>JAOUEE010000142.1 GCA_029858875.1 Acidimicrobiia bacterium | reverse complement strand
CAGGGATCAGGGACGTGATGGAGGATTTCCATCGGGCCTATGAGGCAGCCGGCCGCGATCCGGCCGGCTTCCGGGTGGTTCCCTTCGGGACGTTCCCCGACGTGGCCAAGCTGGCCTTCTACCGGGAGCTCGGCTGCGACGAGGTCGTTCTGCGCCTTCCCAGCGCCCCCCGCGACGACGTCCTTCCTGTCCTGGACGACTACGTCCGTTATCTGCGTCGATGACCGGGCGGTGCGCTGACACGACGTAGCGATCGATGCCCGAAAGCGTGCGTTGTCGGGTGGAGACCACGCCTACAGTGGCCAGCCATGGCGACTGGGGGTCTCATCGAAGCGCGGTCGCTGGTGAAGCGGTTCGGCGAACTCACCGCCGTGGATGGCATCGACTTCGAGGTGCAGCCGGCCGAGACGTTCGGGTTCCTCGGCCCCAATGGTGCGGGCAAGACCTCGGCCATGAGGATGCTGGCCGCCACCTCGCCGGTCACCGAGGGGTACCTGCGCATCTTCGGCCAGGACCCGGCCACCGATGGGCCCGCCATCCGGGCCCGGTTGGGTGTGGTCGCCCAGGAGGACAACCTCGACACGGACCTCACGGTGCTGGACAATCTCGTGATCTACGGGCGGTACTTCGGATTGCCCCGCCGGCTGATCCGTGAACGAGCCGATCGGCTGCTGGAGTTCGCGCGGCTCACCGATCGGCGGGACGAGAAGGTGGACCCCCTCTCGGGTGGGATGAAGCGTCGCCTGGCCATCGCCCGGGCACTGATCAACGAGCCCGAGATCTTCCTCCTGGACGAGCCCACGACCGGTCTGGACCCCCAGGCCCGCCATCTGCTGTGGGAGCGGTTGTGGTCCCTGAAGCGGGAAGGCGTGACCCTGGTGATCACCACCCACTACATGGACGAGGCCGAGCAGCTCTGCGACCGGTTGGTCGTGATGGACGATGGCCGCATCGTGGACGAGGGCTCACCTCGTCAGCTGATCGAACGGCACTGCACCCGCGAGGTCGTCGAGGCCCGATACCGCTCGGTGGCCGAGCAGGCGCTTGTCGTCAGCCGGCTCGAGGGCACGGGGGTGCACATCGAATCCCTGGCCGATCGACTACTGGTCTACGCCGACGACGGCGATTCGGTGTCCAGCCTGCTCGGCGCCCATGACCCCGTCGCTCCGACGTCCACCCTGGTCCGTCGGGCCACGCTGGAGGATGTGTTCCTCACTCTCACCGGGCGCACTCTCGAGGAGATCTGACGGTGGCCCTGCCTGCGATCCTGCGAGCCACCGAACGAGAGGCGCGGGTCTGGTCGAAGCTGTGGATCTCCAGCAGCTTCTCCACCCTGATCGCCCCGGTGTTGCTGTTGATCGCCATGGGGGTGGGATTGGGGTCGCTCGTCGAGACCGATCCGGCCGAGCTGCACGGCCTGGACTACATCGAGTTCATCGCTCCGGGTCTGCTGGTGGCGACGGCCGTGCAGGCTGCAGCCGGGTCGTCGCTGTGGCCGGTGATGGCCGGGCAGAAGTGGTTGGGCTTCTACCACGCCATGGTGACCTCACCGTTGCGACCGGGCGACGTGTTCGGGGGACAGGTGATCTGGACCACGCTGCGGTCGACGATGTCGGCCGTGGTGTTCCTGGTGGCGGCCACCCTGCTGGGGGCGGTGCTGTCGGCCTGGGGGGTGTTGGCGGTTCCCGTAGCCGGTTTGACCTCGCTGGCCTTCGCTGCCCCCCTGACCGCCTTCGCGGCGACCCAGGACAGCGACGCCAAGTTCGACGTGATCATCCGCATGGCCATCGTTCCGCTCTATCTCTTCTCGGGCACGCTCTTCCCGATCGAGCAGCTCCCGCTGGGACTCCGGGCGCTGGCCATGCTGTTCCCCCTGTGGCACGGGGTGGAACTGGCCCGCGCCGCCACCACCGGTGCGTTCTCGATCGGCGACCTCGGTCACCTGGCCGTGCTGGGCGTCTACGCCGCGGTCGGCTGGCGGTGGGGCGTGCGCACCTTCGCCAGGCGGTTGGCATCGTGACCGCGCTGTTCGCCCACCGCCCGTGGCGGGTGGTGGAACGCAACGCCGTCGTCGCCCGCCGTCAGTGGTACGTGTTCCTCGCCGGCGGCGTCGAGCCCTTCCTGTTCCTGTTCTCGGTGGGGGTCGGCGTGGGCGAGCTGGTCGATGCCGTCACGGGTCCCGGTGGCGCGTCGATCAGCTACCGCGAGTTTGTGGCCCCGGCGATGATGGCCACGGCCGCCATGAATACTGTGGTGTTCGACCTGACCATCGCCTTCTTCGTGCGGTTCAAGTACATCAACACCTACGACGCCATGCTGGTCACACCGCTGACCCCACGAGACCTGGTACGAGGCGAGCTGTTGTTCTCGTTGGGGCGGGTGGCGTTGTACGCCACCGCGTTCGCCGCGACGATGGCCGTGATGGGGCTCATGGCCTCACCATGGGCGGTCCTGGCCGTGCCGGCCGCGCTGTTGGTCGGCTTCGCGTTCGGGGGGGTGGGGATGGCGGCGTCCACCTGGATGCGCTCCTGGCTGGACTTCGACTATGTGTTCGTGGTGACGGTGCCGCTGTTCTTGTTCTCGGGCACGTTCTTTCCCCTGGACGAGTATCCGGGGGGTTTGCAGCTGTTGGTCCAAGCCTCACCGCTGTACCACGGGGCCGACCTCATTCGGCACCTGGTGCTGGGCGGCGTGGGCGTGGCCCAGCTGTGGTCGGTGCTGTACCTGGTGGCGATGGGCACCGCGGGGCTGGCGGTGGCCCAGCGTCGCATCCACCGGTTCCTCCAACCCTGACGAGATGGCGAAGGCGTCGAGACCGGCGAGGGCCACTGGATCCTCCCATGGGAGTGTCCTCGGGAGCGATGGAGCACTGCCTGCGGGGTGGGGCACACGGCCGTCACCGTCCAGTCGCCGGCGGCCCTCGGTTGGCCGAGGGGTTGGCGTTCACGTCATCGACGTTGCCCTGGCGCGGGCGCCGGCGTCAGGTCAGGCCGGTGTGGGAACGGGCGAGCCGTCGACCAGACCGAGGTACTGCTGTTGTTCGGCCCGCAGGCCCACCGAGCGCGCGGTGGGGTCATCGGTCATCACGATCCGCTGCCTGGCCTGGGCCGACGTGGCCAGAAGCTGGATGGCGGCCTCGATCTCGGCCTTGGCCATGTGGGTGAACGGCTCGCTGAAGAACAGTGGCAGCTGCTCGCCCTGAGGGCTGTCCACAGCGTCCTCGAAGGCCAAGCGGGTCACCAGGGCGCCGAACGCTTCGGTGGCGATCTGGGGGTCCAGATCTCCGATGCGGTGCATGGCGGCCGCCTGCTGGATCAACCGCTTGTGGCGGATCACCCAGCCCAGGTCGGCATCGCCGGTGAACTCGATCCATGCCGCCTCGGCCGCCTCCAGGGCGCTCTGGCTCTCGCGGACCGCCCGACGGCGAGCACCACTCGACAAGATGCTGTCCACTCGGGCCACCTGTGCTTCGAACAGGGACATCCCGCTCTCGGCTTCGGCCGCCCGCACCGATCGGTGGGCGTTGGCTTCGCGGGCCAGGACGTACAGAGCCCACAGCATCGGGATGGCGGTGGCGGCGCAGATGCCCCGGCTGAGCGTGGACGGTTTGGTGAACATGAACCAGAGGGCGGCGACGAAGGCGACCATGGCGAACGCCGCGCCGGCCCTCCGGTAGCGACCTCGGCCCTGCTCCCGATCGAAGGCCTGGACCTGGATGGCGTCGAGTGCGTCTTCGCGCTCGGTCCGATGCTCGTCGGCGTCGTCGGCCTCCTGCCTGGCCAGCATGTCGAGGAACTCGGCTTCGGCGGTCTCGGCGTGGGCCCGGGTGAGGGCCAGCTCGTTGACGATCTCCCAGAGCAGTTCCTGGTCCAGCCGGGACAGGCGGTCGAGGTCCCGGTCGTCGGCGCCGCGGTGCGTGAGCACCTGATTGTGCACCGCCTCCATCTCGAGACGGGCCATGGCCGCGTCCATGCCCCACGCGCCCAGCACGTCGACCACACCATCGGGCAGAGTGAAGCGCTCGGTCACCTCTTTGGTGTGATCGGTGTCGATCACCATGTCGGGGGCCTTCGGGGATCGCACGATGGTGAAACGTTGGCCCCGGTCGGTTCGGATCTCGGAGTGCGCCCCCTTCAGGCCGCCGGTGACGCTGGCGATCAGTTGCTCCAACAACACCTCCCGACCCGCCTCACCCAGATCGGTGACCAGGGTGAGCGCCGGGTGGAACTGGAAGGAGACGGGGTCACCCCCAGTTGGGTTCTCGAGCAGGAGTCGTTCGTACCTCACTCCAGGGGAATCGACGGCGCGAGGCCGCTGCTTGAGCAAACTCGGCCGTACCAAATCGGGGACGGAGGTTGGGGATGCGGCCCGCTCGTGGCATATTTTCGCTGGACGATCGCGCGCTCTTGGCGATCGACACGGCTCCCTTAGCTCAGTCGGCAGAGCGTTTCCATGGTAAGGAAAAGGTCGAGAGTTCGATTCTCTCAGGGAGCTCGCCCAGCGAGTGCGCCGGGTCCTCGGACTCACGTATTCGCCGAATGCGGCGACGTAGCTCAGTTGGTGAGAGCGCTCGACTCATAATCGAGAGGTCGGGAGTTCAAATCTCCCCGTCGCTACCGCCCCCACCATCCCGGCCCAGACAGAGGACATCCGATGGCTTCAGACAAGCGAGTGCAGGTCACCCTGGAGTGCCAGGAGTGCAAGCGGCGCAATTACATCACCACCAAGTCCAAGGTGAACACGCGCGACCGGATCGAGCTGCAGAAGTACTGTCAGTGGGATCGCAGGCACACCCTCCACAAGGAGACCCGCTGACCGTCCGGTCTCGGAACCGACGATGACCGCCCCCCCGGTCGACCAGGCCGACCTCGACGAGCTCATCGATCCGGCCCGCAAGGGCGATCGGGCCGCGTTCGACGAGATCGTCCGCCGGACCTACGACGACACGTACACCCTGGCCTACCGCCTCACCGGTGACCCCGATGACGCAGGCGACGTGGCCCAGGAGGCCTACATCCGGGCCTATCGGCACCTGCGTCGCTTCCGCGGTGACGCTCGATTCACCACTTGGCTCTACCGGATCACCGCCAACTGCGCGGCCACCTACATGGGTCGCCGCAAACGCGACCAGCACGACGAGCTCAGCGACGATTCGGCCATCGACGCCAGCCCTGACAACGATCCCGAGCTGCGGGCCGATGCCGCGGCCCTACGCGCCGAGGTGCAGGCTGCGCTGCGTCGTCTACCCGAGCGGCTGCGGGCCGTCGTCGTGCTGCGGGATGTGTACGACCTCTCGCATCGGGCCATCGCCGAGGAGCTCGGCATCACCGAGACCGCGGCCAAGGTTCGCCTCCATCGGGCTCGTCAGCGCTTGCGCGAGCTGGTCTTCGACTGGCGCCACGGATCCGAGGACGACGGTCCCGCCGAGGCGGAGGTCATCGATGCTCTGTGAGCGGGCCCTCGAGGTGGCGTGGGGCGACCTCGAGATCGACCCTTTCACCGAACGCCACCTGCGGTGGTGTGGCCGGTGCCGGGCCCGTCATCCGCAGCATGAAGAGCTGCGTGACACGTTGCGTGCACTGCGAGATGCGCTGGAAGCCGACGATCAGGATCGGCTCGCGGAGATCTTCGCCGCCCTCGACGCCATCGACCGGCAGCGACGTCAGCGCACGGTCGCGGCGTTCACCGGTGCGGCGGCCGCCGCGCTGGTGATGGCCGGCACCGCCCGTCGGCTGGTGAGCGCCTGAGGGTCGTTCGCGAGGCGGCCGAGCCGAGTGATGGACCGGACCGCGCTGCTATCCTCGCGGGCAACACAGGGCAGTGGCTCAATTGGTAGAGCACCGGTCTCCAAAACCGGCGGTTGGGGGTTCGAGTCCCTCCTGCCCTGCGGCACTCCGGTCGTCGGTTGTCCCGATGCCCGATACCGTGGCTTGGTCGGCCATGCTGAGAAGACGCGCCGATCTGGGAGCGAATCCATGGCCATGAATCGAGAGCAGAAGCGGGCCCTGAAGAAGCAGGGCGAGCTGAGCGATGATGGGGAGTTCGCGCCCCGTCGTCGTGAGGCCCCCAGCCGCCAGCTGCGGGAAGAGCGGACCAGCCCTGCGCAATTCCTCAAGGAGGTGCGGGCCGAGCTGCGCAAGGTGGCCTGGCCGAGCCGGTCCGAGACCATCAACTACAGCGTCATCGTGCTGGTCACCATCACGGTGCTGACCGCCCTCGTCTTCGCCCTCGACTGGGTGTTCGCCGAGTTCGTGCTCAGCTTGTTCGACACCAACTAGCAATTCGCCCGAATCCGCTTCACGAGAGACCGTCATGACCATGTCAGAAGACTCCGAGCTGTCCACCGACGACGGCGCCGATGAGGCGTCCGATACGGCCGACGAGATCGCCGTCGAAGACGTGGCCGGTACCGAGGCGCCCGACGAGGTCGCACAAACCGCGCTCACCGATGTGCCCGACCCCGACACTGACACTGACACCGACACCGACGCTGCCGCTGAAGAGCCGGCTACCTCCTCTGAGCCGGCGGCCGACGCAGCTGGTGCCGACGCCGACGAGGTCGCCGCCATCGACGAGGACGAGCTGCTCGAGGAGGAGGCCGAACCCGAGGTGGCTCGGGTGCAGAGCGCCTATGACCGTCCCGGCCGGTGGTTCGTGGTCCACACCCAGTCGGGTTACGAGAAGAAGGTCAAACAGAACCTCGAGGCCCGCACGGCGTCGATGAACATGGAAGAGCGGATCCTCGAGGTCGTCATCCCGATGGATGACGTGGTCGAGTTCAAGGGCGGCAAGAAGGTCGTCGTCCAGAAGAAGATGTTCCCGGGCTACCTGCTGGTGCGCTGCCACCTCGACGACGACTCGTGGTACGTCATTCGCAACACCCCGGGCATCGTCAACTTCGTCGGCGCCGGCGGCAAGCCGTCGCCGCTGTCACGGCGCGAGGTCGAGACGTTCCTCCATGTCGAAGAACCAGGCGTCAAGGAGACGCCCTCCAAGATCAAGGCCCGGTTCGCCTTCGACATGGGCGAGACGGTGCGGGTCAGGGAAGGCCCGTTCGCCGACTTCTCCGGCGAGATCGTGGAGATCAACGAGGATCAGGCCAAGGTCAAGGTGCTGGTCAACATCTTCGGCCGGGAGACCCCCGTCGAGCTCGAGTTCTCCCAGGTCGCCAAGCTCTGATCACGTCTCGGCGTCAGCGCGGTGGCGCGGTGACGCCGAAGAGGCGGGTTGTAGCCCGGACGATACCCCGGCAGACTTGTCCGTCGTTCGCGCGGGCACTGCCGTCCGCTGCGCTGAGCCCTCTGTGAGGAACGCCATCATGGCCAAGAAACAAGTCGCGGCTGTTGTCAAGATCCAGATCCCAGCTGGCTCCGCTTCCCCGGGCCCGCCGGTCGGTACGGCCCTGGGTCCCCATGGCGTGGCCATCATGGACTTCTGCAAGGACTACAACGCCCGCACCGAGAACCAGAGGGGCCAGATCGTCCCGGTCGAGATCACCATCTTCGAGGATCGGTCGTTCAGCTTCGTCACCAAGACGCCCCCGACATCGTTCCTGGTCCGCCAGGCCGCCGGATTGGACAAGGCGTCCTCCGAGCCGGGCCGCGAGGAAGCGGGCACCATCACCGACGCCCAGGTGACCGAGATCGCCGAGACGAAGATGCCCGATCTCAATGCCAATGATCTCGAAGCAGCCAAGCTCCAGGTGGCCGGCACCGCCCGCAGCATGGGCATCAAGGTCGTCTAGGACCCACGGTCCGGAAGCGAAGCACAGCACGTTCGTACCGGGGAGAACCTCGCCCCGGGCGACGGGAACAATCGTGAGGGACCGGTGGCGCGCAGCGCCCGGGAAGGAATGCCGTCATGGGTAAGAAGTACAAGGACGCGATCAACAAGTTCGACCGTGAGCATCTGCACACGGCACCCGAGGCCGTGGCGCTGGTGAAGTCTCTGGCCGCGAAGAACTTCGACGAGTCGATCGACCTCTCGGTACGACTGGGTGTCGATCCCCGTAAGGCCGAGGAGATGGTGCGGGGCACCATCTCGCTGCCATCGGGGACGGGCAAGGATGTCCGCGTGGCCGTGTTCGCCCAAGGCGAGGCAGCGACGGTCGCCCGCGAGGCCGGCGCCGATCACGTCGGGGCCGAGGATCTGGCCGAACAGGTCGAGGGCGGCATGATGGACTTCGACGTCGCCATCGCCACGCCCGACATGATGGCGGTGGTCGGCCGGCTCGGTCGTTCGCTGGGGCCCCGGGGTCTGATGCCCAACCCCAAGACCGGCACGGTCACCGACGATGTGGCGAAGGCCGTCGAGGATTTCAAGGGCGGCAAGGTCGAGTACCGCACCGATCGTCACGGCAACGTGCACGTGCCCATCGGCAAGACCAGTTTCGACGAAGAGGCCCTGCTCTTGAACTACCGGGCGCTGGTCGACGAGCTCAACCGAGCGAAGCCGGCTTCGTCCAAGGGCCGCTACATGAAGCGGGTGAGTCTGAGCTCGACGATGGGCCCGGGCGTGAAGATCGATCCGGAGGCCTGATCGCCGGGTTGTGGCCCGGCATCGGGCCGCTAGCCTCTACTCCACAACGCAAATCGCTGCCGTAGATCTCCGGTGGTCCCCGGACCTGAAAGAGCGTCCTCCTTCCGAGGAGGTCGCCCGCCTGATGAGGTGGATTCTCCGACCGCACCGCTCACGGCGGCGCAGGCCCGGGTGTTCGTTTCGAGATCGACGGCGAACGCCCGCCGGCCGGCGGGTCGGAAGGAACCACATGGCAACCGAGAATCCTCGCCCTGAGAAGGTGGCGGTGGTGCAGGAGGTGCGGCAGCGCCTTTCCGACACCGAGGCGGCCGTCCTGACCGAGTACCGCGGTCTCGACGTGCCGGCCATGGCCGAGCTCCGCAATGCCGTCCGTGCCGCCGGCGGCGACTACAAGATCTACAAGAACACCCTGGTGCGCTTCGCGGCCGCCGAGTTGGGCCTCGACATCGAGGAGCTGCTCGTCGGCCCCACCGCCATCGCGTTCGTGGGCGAGCGACCCGACGGAACCGCCGGTGACGCGGCCAGCCTGGCGAAGGCCCTCCGTGACTTCGCCAAGGACAACGAGCACCTGGTCATCAAGGGCGGCATCCTCGACGCGCAGCGCCTGTCGCTCGACGAGATCACGGCGCTGGCCGACCTGCCGTCGCGCGACCAGCTGTTCGCCCAGTTCGCTGGAGCCATGGAGTCGATGTACCAGGACTTCGCCGGGCTGCTCGACGCCAAGCTGCGCGAGTTCTCCTACGCCCTCCAGGAGTTCCTGGACAACGACGGCCCGCAGGGTGGCCCCGGGGAAGCGCCCGCCGAACCCGCCGATGACGCCGCGGCGGAGGCTGCCG
>JAOUEE010000499.1 GCA_029858875.1 Acidimicrobiia bacterium | reverse complement strand
ACCGTCTGTCCGGTGTGGGCGGCCAGGATGTGCTCGAGGGACTCCTTGAGCCGTTGGATCTCGTTGGCCGCGATCTCGATGTCGGACACCTGGCCCTGCGCCCCCGCATAGGGCTGGTGGATGAGGATACGGGCGTGGGGTAGCGCCAACCGCTTGCCGGGCTTGCCCGCCGCCAACAGGACGGCGGCGGCCGAGGCGGCCTGCCCGAAACAGATGGTGGACACATCAGGCTTGATGTAGGACATCGTGTCGTAGATGGCGAACAATGCGTTGATGTCACCGCCCGGCGAGTTGATGTAGAGGTTGATGTCCTTGTCCGGGTTCTCGGACTCGAGGTGCAGCAGTTGGGCGCAGATGATGTTGGCGATCGTGTCGTCGATCGGCGTGCCCAAGAAGATGATGTGCTCCTTGAGGAGCCGGCTGTAGAGGTCGAAGCTCCGTTCGCCGCGGTTGGTCTGCTCGACCACCATCGGGACCATGTAGTTGCGGGGTTCGATCACTCGGCGTCGCTTTCGTCGCTCGACGGGACTGGTGCTACTGGTTCGTCTTGTTCGGCTTCGTCTTCGGATGGCTCGAGCGTGGCCCGATCGATGGGTTTGCCTTCGGGATCGACGATCTCGACGGCCTCGACCAGCCACTCCAGGGCGTTTCGTTTCTGGAGGTCCGAGCGTATCGCCCCCAGCTGATCGGCATCGGCCAATTGGGCGCGCACCGTTTCGAGATCCTGGCCCAGTCGCTCGGCCAGCCCGGTCAGCTCTTCGTCGAGCTCGGCATCGGACACTTCGATCGACTCGGCCACCACCACCGCACGCAGCGCCAGGTCGATGGTGGCCGCCTTGGCCGCCCCCTCCCGCAGCTCGGCGGTGAAGTCCTCCGGGTCGGTACCGGTCATCTGGAGGTACTGCTCGAGCTGCATGCCCTGGGCTTGGAGCCGCATGGCCATGTCCTGTAGCCGGTTCTGCATCTCGACCGACACCAGCGCATCGGGGATCTCGTCGTCGACCAGGTCGGCGAGGGCGTCGCCCACAGCTTCGCGCAGGGCCATCTGCGCCTGCGACGCCTTGGCCGATCCGAAGCGGGACAGGAGGTCGGTCCGCAGCGCGTCGACGGTCTCGAACTCGGTGACCTCGGCCACGAACTCGTCGTCGACATCGGGCAGGACCTTGGCCTTGACCTCTTTGACCTCGATGACGAACTCCAGCTCACCGTCCTCGTCGGGATCGGGATGCTGGGCACTGAAGGTGACCGTCGCTCCGCCGGAGGATCCGACGAGGTTCTCGTCCAGTTCGGGCACCACCGCGCCCATGCCGACCTCGTAGTCGTAGTCGGCCGCCGTGAGCTGGGGCACCGGCTCTCCGTCGTAGCTGCCGTTGATGTCGATGGTGACGTGATCGCCCTCCTCGGCGGGGCGATCGACGGGCTCGAGGTCGGCGTGCTGGTTGCGCAGCCGGTCGATGTACTCGTCGATGTCGGACTCGGACACCTCGGGCGAGGGGATCTCGACACGCATCGACTGGTAACCGGCCACCACCACGACGGGGCGGACCTGGACGACGGCCTCGAAGCTGACGTGACCGCCTTCCTGACCATCGGTGATGTCGATCTCGGGAGCGGCGATGACGTCGACATCGTGCTCGCGCACGGCGTTAGCGTAGTACTCCGGCAGCGACTCGCGCAGCGCCTCTTCGCGGGCGTACCCGGCGCCGAGGCGGGCCTCGAGGATCTTGCGGGGCGCCTTGCCGGGCCGGAAGCCCGGGAGGCGAACCTCCTTGGCGATGCGGCGGAAGGCGGCGTCGACTTCCTTCTCGAACTCCTGCTCGTCCACCTGGACGAGCAGCTTCACCTTGTTGTCTTCGACTTCGCTGACGGTGCTCTTCACAGGCCCCACATGGTATCGGCGAGCGCCCTCTTCCACCCCTGCGAACGGGCGTGGCCCCCACAGTCCAGACCGCTACAGTGCGGGGACCCGCGGGTGTAGTTCAATGGCTAGAACTCCAGCCTTCCAAGCTGATGATGCGGGTTCGATTCCCGTCACCCGCTCTCGCCGTCGGCGCTGCTCGTCCCTGCTGTCGGGCCATGGAAACGGGTGGCGAACGTTGATCCCGTACGAGGGTGGCGGACCCGCACGCGACCGCCTGGTCACCTACCCACCGCCCGGGTTCGACAATGGCTCGGTGACAACGGTGTTGCCGGCACCGCACGGATGGTCGATGCTCGGAGACGGCTCCCGGACACGGGATCGGTTGCGGAGGGAATCAACATGGAGTTCATCACCGTC
>JAOUEE010000498.1 GCA_029858875.1 Acidimicrobiia bacterium | reverse complement strand
GAGCTGCTTGGCCTTGAGCTCCTCACGAGGCTCGGTGCCCATGAGCAGGTAGGCCAGCCATGACCGGGTGCCACGCAGATACCAGATGTGCACCGCCGGGGCGGCCAGCTCGATGTGACCCATGCGCTCGCGCCGGACCTTCGAGCGCGTGACCTCCACGCCACAGCGCTCGCAGATGATGCCCTTGAAGCGCACGCGCTTGTACTTGCCGCAGTAGCACTCCCAGTCCTTGGTCGGACCGAAGATCTTCTCGCAGAACAGGCCGTCCTTCTCGGGCTTGAGCGTGCGGTAGTTGATGGTCTCGGGCTTCTTCACCTCACCGTTGGACCACATGCGGATGGAATCCGCCGTGGCCAGACCGATGCGGAGATTCGAGAAGGTGTTTACGTCGAGCACGGGTTACCTCGATGGGCTCTTCGAGCGGGCAGGGCTGTGATGGTGGGGCTGGAAAGAAGGGAGATCAACGGCCGACGCGTTCGGCCCGTTCGGCGGCACGACGAGCATCTTCCTCATCGGAACCCCGCTCCGGGCGGGACAGGTCGATGCCGAGCTCCTCGGCGGTGCGGAAGACGTCCTCGTCGAGCTCGCGCATCTCGATCTCCTGGCCGCTGTGGGACAGGACCTCGACGTTGAGGCACAGGGCCTGCATCTCCTTGATGAGCACCTTGAAGCTCTCGGGGATGCCGGGCTCGGGGATGTTCTCGCCCTTGACGATGGCTTCGTAGACCTTGACCCGACCGAGCACATCGTCGGACTTGATCGTGAGCAGTTCCTGGAGGCAGTAGGCGGCGCCGTAGGCCTCGAGGGCCCACACTTCCATCTCGCCGAAGCGCTGACCACCGAACTGGGCCTTCCCGCCCAACGGCTGCTGGGTGATCATGGAGTACGGGCCGGTGGAACGGGCGTGGATCTTGTCGTCGACCAGGTGGGCCAGCTTCAAGATGTACATGAAGCCGATCGTGGTGGTGGTGTCGTAGGGCTCACCGGTGCGGCCGTTGTACAGCTGCACCTTGCCGTCGGTGCCGATCAGGCGGGTGCCGGCCGACGTCTCGGGCGTGAGGTTCTCGAGGATGGCCTGGATCGTCGGGTGCTTCCCGGCCTGGTCGACCTCGTCCCAGTGGGCCCCGTCGAACACCGGGGTGGCGATGAACTTGGCCGCCGGGGTGCTGGGTCGGGTCTTGCGCTCGGTGCGCATGGGTTCGTCGCCGACCCGATCGCCATTCACTTCCCAACCCCATCGGGCCGCGTATCCCAGGTGGGCTTCGAGCACCTGGCCCACGTTCATGCGGGAGGGCACGCCGAGGGGGTTGAGGATGATGTCGACCGGGGAGCCGTCGGACAGGTGCGGCATGTCCTCGAGGGGCAGGATCTTGGAGATCACACCCTTGTTGCCGTGGCGGCCGGCCAGCTTGTCGCCGACGCTGATCTTGCGCTTCTGGGCCACGTAGACCCGCACCAGCTGGTTGACGCCGGGCGGCAGCTCGTTGCCTTCGTCGCGGTTGAAGACCTTGACCTCGGTGACCTTGCCGGACTCGCCGTGGGGCACCTTCAGCGAGGTGTCGCGCACCTCGCGGGCCTTCTCGCCGAAGATGGCCCGGAGCAGCCGCTCCTCGGGGGTGAGCTCGGTTTCGCCCTTGGGCGTGACCTTGCCGACCAGCACATCGCCGGGGCCGACTTCGGCCCCCACACGGATGATGCCCCGCTCGTCGAGGTCGGCGAGGATCTCCTCGGAAAGGTTGGGGATGTCGCGAGTGATCTCCTCGGGCCCGAGCTTGGTGTCGCGGGCGTCCACCTCGTGTTCGTGGATGTGGATCGAGGTCAACACGTCGTCACGCACCAGGCGCTCGGACAAGATGATGGCGTCCTCGAAGTTGTAGCCCTCCCAGGGCATGAAGGCGACGAGCAGGTTCTTGCCCAGCGCCAGTTCACCCATGTCGGTGGAGGGACCGTCGGCGAGTATCTGACCCTTGCGGATCTTCTCGCCGGAGGCGACGCGGGGCTTCTGGTTGATGCAGGTGTCCTGGTTGGAGCGCTCGAACTTCAACAGCCGGTAGGTCTTGTTGCCGAGCTTCTTGTAGGCGACGCTGATGGACCGACCATCGAGATCGGTCACCTCGCCGTCGTCTTCGGCGATGACCATGTCGGCTGCGTCCCGGGCGGCGCGGGCCTCGATGCCGGTGCCGATGTAGGGCGCTTCGGCGGTGATCAGCGGCACCGCCTGGCGCTGCATGTTGGCGCCCATGAGCGCCCGGTTGGCGTCGTCGTGCTCGAGGAAGGGAATGAGC
>JAOUEE010000141.1 GCA_029858875.1 Acidimicrobiia bacterium | reverse complement strand
CCCGGCGGCGGTGTGGGGCGCGTCCACAGTTGGAGCCGATCGATGCGAGTTCCCAACAGGGCCAACAGCGCGGGGAGCGTGACCACCGACGCCACCATCGCGACGAGCAGCACCCCGATGCCGGCATACGCGAACGACCGCAGGAAGTACAGGGGGAACACCAGCAGCGCCACCAGCGAGACGGCGACCGTCAGGGCGCTGAAGGCCACCGTGCGGCCGGCCGTCTCCACCGTGCGGACGACCGCGGCCTCCACCGCCCGTCCCGCCGCCAGCTCCTCGCGAAAGCGCGACACCACGAAGAGGCTGTAGTCGATGGCCAGACCCAGTCCCATGGCCGTCACCAGGTTGAGCGAGAAGATCGACACGTCGGTGAGGCCGGTCGTGACGTACAGCACGAAGAAGGCACCGAAGATGGCCATCACCCCGACGCCCAGGGGCAACAGCGCGGCCACGATGCCTCCGAACACCCCGATCAGCAGGATCAGGGTGATGGGGATGGCGATGGCCTCGGCCCGAGCCAGGTCACCCTCGATGGTCGCCCCGACCCGCTCGAACAACTCGGCCGGGCCACCCAGTTCCGCGGTGAACACGCCGCGGTCACCGGTGTGGTTGTCGGAGAGGTCGGCGAGGATGTCGGCCCACTCGGGGTTGCTGTCCTCGTCGCCCGGGATCCGGGCCAGCACCAGCGCCCGCCTGCCGTCGTCGCTCCTGAGCGGCGGGGCCGAGCCGAGGGACCAGTAGCTGGTGACGTCGGCCAGGTCACCCCGCTCGGCCAGCTCGGCGGTGAAGGCCAACCCGGCCGCGGCCGCCGGTGGATCGTCCACCGAACCGGTGTCGTCGAGGGTGAGGAGGAACACCACCGACGGGGACCCGGTGGCGAAGTGGTCCTCCAGCAGCGCCGTGGCCCGGACCGACTCGGCCGAATCCTCTTCGAAACCACCGGTCTGCAGCCGGGGAAACACGCCCACACCCAGCACGGCGGCCACCACCAGGCCGATCACACTTCCCACGAGGATCCGTCGGCGGCGACGGACGATGGCGTGGCCGAGTGCGGTGAAGAGTCCACTTGACATGGCGACTTCCTCTCGAGCCTGGTGTTGCATCATCAGTTGAGTAAACGGCTGTCAACTCACGTCCGTCTGTTTACATGTGTCAACGCATAGTTGTCAACCTATCATCGTGGTGATGTCCGTCACGTCTCACCGATCGCGCAATCCCCGCGGCCACGGCGATCGGCTGCGCGAGGAGTTGCTCGAGGCCGCCGCTCGATTGATCGCCGAGGAGGGCTCGATCGACCGAGTGAGCCTGCGTGCGGTGGCTGGGCGGGCCGGCGTGTCGCCCACCGCGGTGTATCGACACTTCGAGGACCATGCCGACCTCTCGGAATCGGCCGTGCTGTTCTGCTGGAACGCCTTCGACGAGGCCCTCGAGGCGAGCAGTGATCCCGAGCTCGACCCGTTCACCGACTTCAGGAGGATGGGTGCGGCCTACGCCGCGTTCGCCCACGACGAACCGGGCAAGTACCAGACGCTCTTCGCCACCCACAACACCATGGGCGACAAGGTGAAGGAGGCCAGCATGCTGGTCTTCGCCAAACTGGTCGACCGGGTGGCCGCCATGCTCGCCGCCAACCACGACGACCGTGATCCCTTCTTCGTGGCCACTCAGGTCCACACCTGGATCCACGGCATCGTCGAACTGTGCACCGATGCGGACGACTCCCCCTTTCCCCCGAGCGATGTCCTCATCGACGATCTGGCCGTTCGCCTGGGCCTGGTCGCCGCCGACTGATTCCGATCCCCCGATTCGGAGCCGGAACCGTCGGCCGGCGAAGCCACGGTGACCGAGTCGTGGCCGGCCGGTCGCGGTTCTCTGACCGTGTGCGGGCTGCGTCGCGGGCGCACCCGCGTTGGCACGAGGCGATCGAGCGGGCGGCGCCGGGGCGTCGGCGTCAGGCGGGAGTGACGCCACGCTTTCGGCGGCGCACCACGTGCTCGGCCGGCGCGACCTGGGCCAGCAATCGCAGCAGCTGCGAGTGGTCGGCCAACACCGAGTCGATCGGCTGCACCACCTCGGACTGGGCGATGTCGGCCACCCCGCGTCGGAGATGGCCTCGGGTCCGACGGGCACGATGCTGGGCGTGACGACGGATGCGCAGCCACGAGCCGAGGGCCAGCAGGACGCCGCCCAGCACGCAAACGGTGACCACGAGGCCGGGCAGGGGGAGCCCGGCCGGTCCGGTGGTGGGCGCCACCGCGCCGCCGTCGGCTCCCAGCAACTCGAGGACCCCCGCGATGACCAGCCAGCCCACCCCGAGGAGCGTGGCGACCCAGAGAAGCCGCTGGAGCCAACCGACCCAGCGCCACCACTCGGGACGACGCTTGTGCACCCGGCTGGTGCGCAGCGACACCCGGTCGAGCGCATCGACCACGTCGTCGAAGTGCCTGGTGGCGGCCTCGCGGACCAACCGGTCCCACGGGTCGGGCAAGCCCTCGGCGCACCGATCGCCGGCGGCCCGCAACGCGGCATCCACCTCGGACAGGATCACGACGTCGTGCGTGGCATGGGCCAGGTGGGCAGACCTGTCCGGGAAGTGCCGACGGTACGCCCGCACGGGCGGCCAGCCAGTGGCCGCGATGCCGTCGTGTAGGTGCTGGCGACTCGCGATCTCACCGGCCACGGTGAGCCCGATGGCCGATCCCAGCCGCTCGATGAGCTCGCCCCGCACGGAGCTGCCCATCCCCGCCGATCCCCCGGCGAATCGGAGGCTCTCGGCGGCATCGCGGAGTTGGGCCTCGAGGTCCACCAACGAACGTCGACGAGCGGCAACCACCTCGGCCAGCATCGCGCGGGCATCGTCGAGCCCGCCCGCCGTCTGTGTCGAGCACGCCAACACCACCGCATCGGCGATCCCATCTCCACCGACGAGGGCACGGAGCTCGCCGGTCGCACCGGAGATGCCATCGACGTGGTCGACGCGGTCCGACTTGTTGATCAGGAATCTCATCGCCTCCCCACCGCGGGCCCGTGGGCCGATGTACCGGTTCCGGAATTCGCGGTCGGCGTAGCTGTCCGGATCGAAGACCCACACCGTGACATCGGCGATGTCGATCAGCTGCGAGACGATGGACGGATCGATGTGTCCGCCGCGGGGATCGGGGAGCTCCAGCAACACCAGGCCCAGGAGCTCGGGCGTGGGATCGACGTGGTGACGGAGTTCGATCTCGAGCGAATCGAGCAGGTCATCACCGCCGGGCCCCCACACGCACGCGTGCACCCGATCGGCGGCCGGCGTCACATCGACGTCGGCCAGTTCGGCTCCGGCGAGGGCGTTCACCAACGACGACTTCCCCGAACCGGCCGGTCCGACCAGCGCCACCACCGTGTGCCCGGTGCCATGACCCGCCAGCCGACGGGCTCGGGCGACCACCTCGTCCGCGGCGTTGACCACCGCGTCCGGCGCCTTGCCCCGCGCCAGCCCGACCGCGGCCGCGAGCGCGTTCACGCGATCGCCGAGCGACCTCCCCACCGCTGATGACATCACCATCAGCGTACGACACGACCGCGACCCGCTCGGTGACACGGACCGGGTCGGGACCGGCCGATCAGCGGCCGGGTAGGCCCCGGCGCGCCCAGAAGTGCGAGCGTCAGTGCTTGAAGTGACGCTCGCCCGTGAACACCATCGCCATGCCGTGTTCGTCGGCCGCGTCGATGACCTCACCATCACGCACCGAGCCGCCGGGCTGGATCACCGCCGTACACCCGGCCTCGGCCGCGGCGTCGAGGCCATCGCGGAACGGGAAGAAGGCATCGCTGGCGCAGGCCCCACCCTTGGCCCGACCGTCGGCCTTGTCGGCGGCGATGCGGCCGGCGTCGCGGCGATTCTGCTGGCCGGCGCCGATGCCCACCGCCTGCCCGTCCTTCACCATGACGATGCAGTTGGAGCTGACCCGCGCCGCCAGCCGCCAGGCCAGCTCCAGGTCGACCCATTCCTGATCGGTGGGGGCGCGGTTGGTGGCCACGTCCCACTGGCCCCGGTCGACGGTGACCCGGTCGGCCGTCTGCACGAGCAGGCCGCCGTCGATGGTGCGCAGCTCGAGCAGCGGCGAACCCGGAGGGGGTGCTTCGATGACCCGCAGGTTCTTCTTCTCCAACAGCTTGGCCAGTGCGTCGGGCTCGAACGCCGGGGCCACGATGACCTCGGTGAACACCTCGGCCAGCGCGTCGGCCACCGCCAGCGGCACGGGTCGATTGAGCGCCACGATCCCCCCGAAGGCCGAGATGGGATCGCCGGCGTGGGCCTGCGCGTACGCGGTGGTGATGTCGGCCGCCACTGCCGCACCGCAGGGGTTGGCGTGCTTGATGACCACGGCGGTGGGGTCGGCTCCCAGGCTGTACGCCAGCCGATGGGCTGCCTCGGTATCGAAGAGGTTGAGGTAGCTGAGCTCCTTGCCGCCGTGCTGTATGGCCCGATCCCACCATCCCTCACCGTTGGTGAAGCGGTAGCGGGCGCCCACCTGGTGGGGGTTCTCCCCGTAGCGCAGGTCCTGGACCCGGTGGAGGGCCAGGTGCAGTGAATCGGGCAGGGGATCATCTGCCTCGTCGGTGTCGTCCAGCCACGACACGATGGCGGCGTCGTACGCGGCCGTGTGGGCGAAGGCGATCCGAGCCAGACGGCGTCGAGTGGCCGCCGCGAGAGTGCCCTCGGCCCGCAGTTCGGCCAAGACGAGCCCGTAGTCGGCCGGATCCACCACCACCCCCACGTGGGCGTGGTTCTTGGCGGCGGCCCGCACCATGGTGGGGCCACCGATGTCGATCATCTCGATTCCCGGTTCGGCCGAGAACGGGTAGAGGTTGCCCACCACCAGGTCGATGGGGTCGATGCCATGCGTCTCGAGGTCGGCCTGATGGTCGGGATCGTCCCGGTCGGCCAGGATTCCGCCATGGATGCGGGGGTGGAGGGTGACCACACGATGCCCGAGCATGATGGGTGAGCCCGTGTAGTCGGCCACGTCGACCACCGCGAGCCCCGCCTCGGCGAGGGCGCGGGCCGTCCCGCCGCTGGACACCAGCTCCCAGCCCAGCTCGGTCAGCCCCTGTGCGAGATCGACGAGGCCGGTCTTGTCGAAGACCGAGAGCAGTGCTCGGCCCGCGGGTGTGTCAGTCATGGATGATCCTCGGGTTTCGGGGTGAAGGGTTCGGTGAAGTCACGTCACCGAACCTCGTCGGCAGATGGACCGCAGCGTGTCCACGTAGAGCCGCCTCTCGACGGTCTTGATCCGCTCGTGCAGGGTGGTCTCGGTGTCGCCCTCGAGCACGGTGACCGCCTCCTGAGCGAGGATGGGACCGTCGTCGACGGCGGCGGTGGCGACATGGACGGTGCAACCGGTGACCTTCACGCCGGCGGCGAGCGCCTCGCGAACCGCGTGCCATCCCTTGAAGGCGGGCAGCAGGGCCGGATGGGTGTTGAGGATGGCGCCGGCGTAGTGGTCGTAGATGCTGGGCGCCAGGATGGTGCCGTAGCCGGCCATGGCCACGAGGTCGATGTCGGCTTCCTGGAGGGCGGCGCACACCTTCTCGGTGTAGCCCTCACGGTCGAAGTCGGGGCCGTAGCTCTCGCGCTCGATGAGCTGCGCGGCGATTCCGTGACCGGCCGCCACCTCGGTGGCGGCGCAGGGCCGGTCGACGATCACCAGCTCGATGGGCAGCCCGGCCGCAGCCATGGCATCGAGGATGGTGCCGGAACCAGAGGCCAGGACGGCGAGGCGCACAGCGTGAACCTAGTGGGCCGCGGGCCGGCCGCGCGCAGGTGGGCATCCACGGTTCCCTCGGGGCAAGTTCACTACGCTGCGGGAGAATCACTCAGGGAGGTGGTGCCAGTGGACACATCCAAACCGGGCCCGTTGCTGATGCTCGGCGGAGGGGCGCTGATGGTGATCGCCACGCTGCTCGATTGGCGAGGCGAATCCGCGGGATTGAGCTTCGACAGCATGGGCCTGTTCGGGATCGTCGTGTTGTTGTCGGGCCTGATGATCGCGGCGGTCGGCGGGATACGGGCCTTCGGGGCCAACGTGTCGTTGCCCGACGACATCGCCGGATTCAGTCTCGATCAGATCTGCCTGGTGGACGCCTTCACCGCCTTCATCTGGACGTTCGCCCTCATCTCGGGCGACTTCGTGGAGATCGGCGTGCACCTCACCTGGTTGGGCGCGGCCATCGCCGCCACCGGAGCCGCCCTGAACCTGCGTACCCCTGCAACCGGCGCCGCACCGGGAGGTGGATCGTGAACAACATCCGACCGGGAGCGCTCACCATCATGATCGGTGGCGCCCTGCTCTTCATCTCGTCGTTCCTCGACTGGTTCTCGTTCGACACCCGGTTCGGGTCGAGCAGCGCCAATGCCTACAACGGATCCCTGTTCGGGCTCACCGGTCTGTTCCTCTTCGTGATCGCCGCCGTGGTGATCGCCGTCGCCGCCCTGCGCTCGTTCGCCCCCGAGACCAAGCTGCCCGACGATCTCCTGGGGCTGGCCCAGAACCAGGTCGTGATGGCGTTGGGCTTCAGTGTGTTCGTGCTGGCCTTCAGCCTGCTGTTCCGAGAGAACTCGGCCAAGATCGGCACCATCTTGGCCCTGCTGTCATCGGGCGCCGTCGTGGTCGGCGGGTTCCTCGAGCAACAGGCCGGTGACCCGGTGCCGTCGCCACCGCCGGTGCCCGGTACGGCCCCGCCACCAGCGCCCGGAGTCCAGACGCCACCTGCTGCGCCGGCACCACCACCGCCGGCCGCACCTGCTCCGCCACCCGCGCCCGCGCCCGCACCACCACCGGCTCCTACTCCGACACCCGCGCCTCCGGCGCCGGCACCATCACCGCCGGCCGCGCCACCGCCGGCTCCTGCGCCACCGGCCGCACCACCACCGGCTCCGCCACCCGCGCCCGCACCACCGCCGCCGGCCGCGCCACCACCGGCTCCTGCACCCGCGCCACCGCCACCGGCGCCCCAACCGCCGCCACCCGCTCCGTCACCACCGCCGCCACCCCAACCGCCGGCACCCCCACCGCCTCCACCCAGCTGACCCCGGGGCGCACGCACCAACCAACCCATCGGGCGCGCGTGCGCCCCGGGGCGTGGTGGCCCCCGTCGCGAACGGCCTGATGAAACCGCCGTCTACAAGGCCGCGACGATCTCGGCCATGAGCTCACCGGCCTCGGTCGGGTTGTGGCCCACACGCGCGCCAGCGGATTCGAGCGCTTCCATCTTGGCCTGGGCCGTACCCTTACCGCCCGAGACGATGGCGCCGGCGTGACCCATCTTCTTGCCGGGCGGGGCCGTGACACCGGCGATGTATGACGACACCGGCTTGGTCATGTGGTTCTTGATGTACTCGGCGGCCTCCTCCTCGGCCGAGCCGCCGATCTCGCCGATCATCATCACGGCCTTGGTTTCGGGGTCGGCCTCGAAGGCCTCCAGGCAGTCGATGAAGCTGGTGCCGGGGACGGGGTCGCCGCCGATCCCCACGCACGTGGTCACGCCGATGTCCTTCTGCTTCAGCTCGTACAACGCCTGGTAGGTCAGCGTGCCCGACCGGCTGACGATGCCAACCGGGCCGCCGGCCTTGGCGATGTGGCCGGCGGTGATCCCGATGTTGCACTTGCCGGGACTGATGATGCCGGGGCAGTTGGGGCCCAACAGCCGCACGGCGGGGAAGTCGGCCCGGAGCTTGTTGAAGAACCACGCCTCGTCGTGAGCCGGTACCCCCTCGGTGATGGCCACGATGAACTCGACACCACCCTCGGCCGCCTCCATCACCGCGGCTCGCACGCCAGGGGCGGGGATGAAGATGCAGCTGGCGGTTGCACCGGTGGCCGCCACCGCCTCACCGACGTTGGCGTACACGGGCACGCCATCCACCTCGGTACCGGCCTTGGTGGGATGGGTGCCGGCCACCACCTGGGTGCCGTACTCACGGTTCAGGCGGCCGTAGTAGCTGCCCTGTGAGCCGGTGAGCCCTTGGTAGATCACCTTCGTGTTCTCATCGACGAAGATCGACATGTCGCTTCCTTGCTCTCGTGCTCGGGGACGGGTCAGCCTGCCAGCTCGACGGCCCTGCGGGCCGCGTCGAGCATGGTGTCTTCCATCATCAGCTGATCGGACAGGTTGGGTCGGAGGATGGCCCGACCCTCGTCGGCGTTGGTGCCGTCCAGGCGGATCACGATGGGCGAGTCGATGTCCACCCGACCCATGGCCTCGATGATGCCGTTGGCCACCTCTTCACCCCGAGTGATGCCACCGAAGATGTTGATGAAGATGGCCTTCACCGCAGGATCGTTGTTGATGACCTCCAGCGCGCCGGCCATGATGTCGGCGTTGGCGCCGCCGCCGATGTCGAGGAAGTTGGCCGGGGCTCCGCCGACCTGGTTCACCACGTCCACCGTGCTCATGGCCAGACCGGCCCCGTTGGCGATGACCCCGACAGAGCCCTCCAGCCCGACGTATTGCAGGCCCTTCTCGTGGGCCGCCGCCTCACGCTCGTCGCGGGTCTGGGTGGCATCGAACTGCTCGTAGTCCGGGTGGCGGAACGTGGCGTTGCCGTCCAGCGTGACCTTGGCGTCGAGGACGTGGACCTTGCCCTCCGGGGTGAGGATCAGGGGGTTGATCTCCACCAGATCGGCGTCGCCGTCGGTGTACGCCGTGTAGAGCTTCTGGAGGATGGCGACCGAGCCCTCCACCGCCGCGTCGGGAAGACCGGCGTCGGCCACCCACGCACGGGTCTCGGCCTCGGTGAGGCCGGCGACGGGATCGACCCAGATCTTGGCGATGGCGTCGGGATTCTCCTCGGCCACGGTCTCGATCTCGACCCCACCCTCCTTCGACAGCATGCCGAGGTGCTTCTTGGCGCTGCGATCCAGCGTGAAGCTGGCGTAGTACTCCTCGGCGATGTCCGAGGCCTTCTCGATCCACACCCGACCGACGACATGGCCTTTGATGTCGAGACCGAGGATGTTGCCGGCGTGCTCGCGCACATCGTCGATGGTGGCGGCGAACTTCACACCCCCGGCCTTACCCCGCCCACCCGTGTGGACCTGGGCCTTCACCATCACCGGGGTTCCCAGCTCGTCGGCGGCCGCCACGGCCTCATCGACGGTGAACGCGATCTTTCCGGGCGAGATCGGCATGTCGTAGCGGGCGAAGAATTCCTTGCCCTGGTACTCGAACAGATCCACTTTGCCTCCTGGCCCGTGGTGGGTCTCGGGTGTTCCGCCGGGCGATACTAGACAGCGCTGGTCATGCGCCCCCCACTCGACCCACGCCTCACCAGCGGAGCCCCACTCATGCCCGTCGCCCAAGGTCCAACCGTCACCCTGCGCAGTGCGCTGGTCGTGGGGTTGTCCGGTGTGGTTGCCGCCGTACTCCTGATCGGGTTCGTGTGGTG
>JAOUEE010000497.1 GCA_029858875.1 Acidimicrobiia bacterium | reverse complement strand
CAATCGGGTCGGGCGTCCTCGACCAGCACAACCAGCGGACCACCGTCTTCGTGCGGGTGGGGCAACACCCGTGTGGGTCGTTCGTCGGTGGGGTCGGCGTACACCTCCAGCTCGGCCACCCGCGACGTGGCCACCACCACGGCATCGTTGGACGCCTCGCGGCCGATCTCGAGGGCCTCGATCACCACCGGATCGGCGTTGGCCGACGGGTCACCGAACGATGGCCGCTCGGCCGACGAACAACCGGCCGCCGCCAGCGCCACGGTGACGAGCGCGGCGACGGCCCGGGACAACGGCATGGAGATGAGCGTACTGACGGTCGGTGCTCAGCGGCGGGCCGCGTCGGAGGGGTTGAGCTCCTCCAGCTCCTTCCGGGCCGTCTCCGGGTAGCGAAGCGCGATGAGGGTGGCCGCGATCACGGCCGCGATGGCGGCCACGGCGAAGGCCTGCCCGTAGCTGCCCAACTGCTGCTCATCGGCCAGGGCGCCGATGGCCAGCAGGCCCAGCGTGGATCCGGCCACGGCGATGAAGTTGACGGCGGCGTTGGCCTGGCCCCGCCGGCGGGTGGCGAACAACTCGGGCCCGTAGACGCCGAGCGACGGCACCGTCGCCGCACCGAGGAAGTTGCCGGTCATGCTGAACACCCACAGCAGCACCCCGGCCGTCGAGTAGCCGAGGACGGTGAAGACCGCGCCGCCGAGCACGCCGACGATGGCGACGGGCCGCCGTCCCCGGAGGTCGGCCATCCGTCCCGCCAGGAAGACCCCGAGCCCCCAGGGGGCGTAGGTGACGAGCGAGAACAGGGCGATGCTGCTGCCGTCCATGCCCCGCTCGTTCTTGAGGTAGTCGTTGCGCAGCTGCGAAGCCGGCGCGGCGAAGAAGGCCAGGAAGAACGAGGTGATCCCCAGCAGCAGCAGACGTCGGCCCAGCGTCGTGTCGGGTCCGGCCGGTGGGCCCTCCTCGAGATCCGTGAAGCGCCTCGACTCGGGGACCTGGCGGGCCGCCCACCAGATGGGGACCAGGAACAGCAGGGGAACGAAGTACAGGATGCGCCAGGCCGCCACATCGAGGTCGGCCAGCGGCAGCAGCCAGATGGCCATGCCACCGCCGAGCGCGGCGGCGAGGGCGAGCAGGGAGGTGCCGTAGGCCCGGCTGCCGGCCGGCAGCGCTTCGGCCATCACCACCAGGATGAGGATGCCCAACGCCGTGGTCACCCCCCGGGCCGCCCCCTGGCTG
Organism: Acidimicrobiia bacterium; assembly: GCA_029858875.1. Lineage (GTDB taxonomy): Bacteria > Actinomycetota > Acidimicrobiia > Acidimicrobiales > SHLQ01 > JAOUEE01. The sequence continues at coordinate 1,055 of JAOUEE010000497.1, read as the reverse complement.
ACGCCGAGCAGCCACAGGTTGGGGGCCAACCCGCCCAGCACGGTCAGGGCGCAGGCCAGCAACCCGGTGACGAGCAGCACCAGTCGTCGTCCGTGTCGATCGGCGACGGTCAGCAACACGATCGAGATCACCACGCCGGCCCGTACCGCGGCCAACACGGTGGATTGGTCTCGGGTGCTGTTGTCGAACTCGGTCGCGGCGAAGGTCATGGTCTGGCTGAGGATCGAGCCCAAATAGCCGTCGAACACGGCCAGCACGGCAAGGAGGGAGAACACCCGCACGGTGCTCGGGTCGAGCTGATCCGGTGGGGCCCAGGCCAGGGTGGTGCCGAGCGTGGGTCGGTTGGTCAGCGCCTTGCGCACCGGACGGACGAAGAGGAAGCCCCAGACGGGGATGGCCAGCTTCCAGTCGAACTGTTCGCGCACGGTCAGGCGACCGTCCTCGGCGGAGTCGTCGTCGATGACGGTGAGGGTGCGCGTGTAGTGCTCGAAGGGGCCGTTCGCCTGCACGAATCGGTCGGTGCCGTCGCCGCGTTCGCGCAGCAGGTCGTCACGCGGGGTGCGCAGACGGTCCAACTCGGCGGGGGTGACGCGGCGCTCGGAGCGGTGGCGGGTCACGGGCCGGGGCGATACGACGCAAGCATGGCCCGCCGGAGCATACTGACGTGATGCCCGACGATCGTCTCGCCATCGTGGTGCGCCCCTCGGGACCCCTCACCGGTTCCGTGCCCATCGCCGGCGCCAAGAACTCGGTCCTCAAGCTGATGGCTGCCGCCTTGATGGCGCCCGGGACGCACGAGCTGACCAATGTCCCCGACATCACCGACGTGGGCGCCATGGTGGCGTTGGTCGAGTCCATGGGGTGTCTGGTCCAGCGGCGTGACGATCGCCTCACGCTCGACGTGCCCGAGCACATCGAGCCGGTGGCCCCCTACGAGCTGGTCGAGCAGTTCCGGGCATCGATCGTGGTGCTCGGGCCATTGCTGGGTCGATGTGGTCGGGCTCAGGTGGCCATGCCCGGCGGTGACGACTTCGGCCCCCGTCCCATCGACATGC
>JAOUEE010000139.1 GCA_029858875.1 Acidimicrobiia bacterium | reverse complement strand
AGCCCCACCCCCGCACCGTCTCCGACGTCATGGTCGAGACGATGGTCAACTGGGGCCTCACCCACGTGTTCGGCATGGTCGGCCACTCCAACCTCGGCTTCGCCGACGCCATGCGCAAGGCCGAGCAACGGGGTGATCTCACCTACATCGGCATCCGCCACGAGGGTGCGGCCGCCTTCGCCGCGGTCGCCTACGGCAAGCTCACGGGTCGGGTGGCCGGGTGCTTCGGGATCGCGGGGCCCGGCTCCACCAACCTGCTCACCGGCCTGTACGACGCCAAGCAGGACCGGGCACCGGTGCTGGCGCTGTCGGGGCAGGTGCCGTCCAAGGTCAAGGGTCGCGGTGCCTTCCAGGACACCGATCTCGAGGGGGCTTTCAGCGACGTCGCCCGTTTCAGCCAGACGGTGCTGGTCGGGGCCGACCACGCCGAGATCGCCAGCCTGGCCATGAAGACGGCCATCGTCGAGCGCGACGTCGCTCACCTCATCCTCCCCGACGAGGTCCAGCACGCGCCCGCTCCCGACGGGGCCGAAGCCACCGGGCCCGACGGCCGCATGGGCTCGCGCGAGATCGCCCCACCCGCGACCGGCGTGGCCGAGGCGGCCCGTCGGCTGGCTTCGGCCGAGCGGCCGCTGATCATCGTCGGCAACGGCGCCCGTCGCGACATGGAGCCCGTCCTCGAGTTGGCCGAGCGCCTCGGAGCCGCCGTGGCCACCACGTTCAAGGGCAAGGGCCTGATCAGCGACCGCCACCCGCTGGGCTGCGGCGTGATGGGCCGCAGCGGCACCCCCATCGCCAGCTGGTTCATGAACGAGAGCGACCTGGTGCTGGTGTTCGGGGCCAGCTTCGCCAACCACACCGGCATCGCCGACTACAAGCCGACCATCCAGGTCGACTACGACCCGATGGCTCTGGGCCGCTTCCATGCCGTCGATCTCCCGCTCCAGGGCCATGTCGGCGTCACCGCTCGACAGCTGCTGGATGCCCTTCCGAGCGAGATCGCCTGCAAGGACCTGCGCCCCGAGGTGGCCGAGCGCTGGTCGCTCTGGCGCGAGGAGAAGGCCCGGCGCCGCGCCGACGACGCCGGCGCGGGGCTCAACTCGGCCTCGGTGTTCGAGGCCCTGGCCCACCACATCGACGACGACGCGGTCATCGCCGTGGATGTGGGCAACAACACCTACTCGTTCGGGCGCTATTTCGAGGTGGCCGGCCAGCAGGATGTCCTCATGTCGGGGTACCTCGGATCGATCGGGTTCGCCCTGCCGGCGGCCATGGGCGCCTGGGCCGCCGTGGGCGATCAGCGCCAAGTGGTCAGCATCAGTGGTGACGGGGGATTCGGGCAGTACGCCATGGAGATGACCACCGCCGTGAAGTACGGCATGAACATCACCCACGTCCTGCTCGACAATCGCGAGCTGGGCAAGATCTCGAAAGAGCAGCGTGCCGCCGAGTGGGACGTGTGGCAGACCGGCCTGCACAATCCCGACTTCGCGGCCTTCGCCGAGCTGTGCGGCGCACGGGGTTTCCGGGTCGAGAGCCTGGCCGACCTCGACGACGCCATCGCCACCGCCCTGCACCACCCCGGCCCCGCGCTGGTCGACATCGTCGCCGACGCCCTCCTCGTGTGAGCCGACCGGTGAGGATGTGGCTGTGAAGGTAGTCTTCTGCATCATCGACTCGCTGCCGGCGCGGTGGGTGTCGGCTGAGGTGACCCCCCGTCTCTGTGAGCTGGCCTCGTCGGGCGGATGGCATCGAGCCGGGGCCACGGCGGTGCTCAGCTCAGCGACCTACCCCAACCATGCCAGCTTCGTCACCGGCACCGAACCGGTGGCCCACGGGATGATCACCAACCGGGCCTGGACAGGCACGGAGTTCGTCAAGGCCCACAAGGTCGGGCCCCGGGGGCCCACCCTCTTCGATGCGTGTCGCTCGGCCGGCGTCAGTACCGGCGTGGTGGTCGGTGACCACAAGCTGATCGGCGTGATGGCCGCCCGGGAGGCGGACCTCCATTGGCCTCCCGATGGCCACCTGCCCGACGGCGCCCAGCGTGACGAGTTCCGGTACGCAGCCGACGACACGGTCACGCGCGCCGTCACCGACACCGGGGTGCTGGACGCGTCCCTCGCCGTGATCCACTTCAACGAGCCCGACACCGCCTGCCACCTGTACGGGCCCGACAGCGCCGAGGCCGTCGAGCGGTTCGGCCGCACCGACGAGCACCTGGGGCAACTGATCGATCAGCTGCGCTGGGATGACACCATCGTGGTGGTGGTGAGCGATCACGACCAGGAAACGGTCGACGACACCACCCCGCTCGACCTGGCTGCCCTGCTCGCCCACCACGGGCTACCCGGCCTGGTCGAGCCGGACGGCACGGCGGCCGCGGTGGTGGCTGGGCCGGCGCTGGCCACGCTGCTCGAGCTGGAGGAGCTGGGCGGCGGTGTCGAGATCTCCGACACGATCTCATTGGTGTGGAGTGACCCCGGCACGGTGTTCGGCGAAACCGGATTCGGCCTGAAGGGGCAACACGGCAGCCCCCGGACCGCCCTGCAGGTGGCCGTCGTGGGAGGCGGCCATCCGGCGGCCGCCGACCTGGGCGGGGCCATCACCGACCGACGGCCCCACGCCACCGACTGGGCCCCCACCCTCGCCCGACTGGTGGGGGCGACGATGCCCGAAGCAACGGGACGGGTGCTGGTCTGATCCGTGGGACGCCTCATCGCCGCGATCACCACCGACGGGCCGGCGTTCGTCGACACCCTCCAGCGCACCTGGGACGCCGGCGACGCCGTGCTGCCGGTGGATCCCCGACTGCCGGGAGCGGCACGAGATCGGCTCCTGGAAGCCATGCGCCCACACGTGCTGGTCACCGACGACGGACCGGTCGACCTCGAGGATGGACTGGAGACCGGTCCCGACGATGCCCTCGTGGTGGCCACCAGCGGCACCACCGGGGCGCCCAAGGGTGTGGTGCTCACCCATCAGGCCGTCCGGGCGTCGGCCGAGGCCACCTCGGCCGCCCTCGAGGTGGACAGTCGGCGGGACCGCTGGCTGGCCTGCCTACCACTGGCCCACATCGGCGGCCTGTCGGTCGTGACCCGGGCCTTGCACACCGGCACCGATCTCGAGGTCCACGGCCGTTTCGACGCGCCGGCAGTGCGCCAGGCCGCCGCCCACGGCGTCACGCTCGTGTCGCTGGTGCCTGCAGTGCTGGACCGGATCGACGTCAGCGGATTCCGTCGCGTCCTGCTGGGCGGTTCGGCCATTCCCGACGACCGGCCGGCGAACTGCATCGCCACCTACGGCATGACCGAGACCGGCAGCGGTGTGGTGTACGACGGCCGACCGGTCCAGGGTGTCGAGATCCGCACCGTCGACGGCGAGCTCCAGATCCGGGGGCCGATGCTGCTGCGGGGCTACCGCGACGGCACCGATCCGACCAGCGACGGCGGATGGCTGCCGACCGGCGACGCAGGCGAAGTGGGGGTCGACGGGGCGGTCCGTGTGTTCGGCCGCAAGGGCGACCTCATCATCACCGGCGGCGAGAACGTCTGGCCGGTCGCGGTCGAACAGGTCCTCGTCGACCATCCCGGCGTCGCCGAAGTGCTGATCGAGGGTCGTCCCGATCCCGAATGGGGTCGACGGGTCACGGCCGTTGTCGTTCCCCGCGATCCCACCAGCCCACCCACGCTCGAGGACCTCCGCTCCTGGGTCAAGGATCGGCTGCCCCCGTATTGCGCGCCGAAGCAGCTGGACGTGGTTGCCGACCTGGCCCGCACCCAGTCGGGCAAGCTCAGCCGCCGAGCGCCTGCAGATCGGGGATGATCCCCAGGCCCACTCCGGTGGGCACGGTGACCGACCCGCCACGCACCTCGAGCGGCGGCGCCACGTCGCGAGCCAGCAGGTGACCGGTGGCCAGGCCGGCCGCCGGATGACCCGGGCCGAGGGCGGCCGCCACGTGCGTTGCCGCAGCCAGTCCCACGGCCGTGTCGAGGAATGACGTGATCACCACGCGAGCTCGGCGCGTGGCGACCACGCCGACGGCAGCCAGGGTGGGTCCCACACCCGACAGCAGCGGGATCTTGGCCACCAGCACGCCCACGTGTCCCTCGCGGATGAGATCGAGGGTCGGATCGGGTCCGGGGTCCGACATCGACTCGTCCGCGGCCAGGGTCACACCCAAGCCGGCCAGATCGGGCCAACCGGACAGGTCGGCCGTGGGCTCCTCGACGAACTCGATGTCGAACGGCTCAAGGGCGACCAGTGCCCGGCGGGCCTCGTCGTGGGTCCAACCTCGGTTGGCGTCGAGGCGCAGTGCCACGTCGGGCCCCACCACCCGGCGAACGGCGTCGACCACGGTTACGTCGTCGGCGACCGAGGAGCGGGCGACCTTCAGCTTGATGGTGCCGAAGCCGTCGGCCACCGCCCGGGCCGCCGCCGCGACCACGGCATCGGGATCGGTGTCCGCGATGAGGGCGTTGACCGGCACCGTCGATCGGGCGCCGGAACCGGCCAGGTGCACCGCCAGCGAGACCTCGGCCCGCGCCGCTCCCAGCGAGATGAGGGCGGTGTCGACGGCAGCGGCCGCGATCGGCGTCGGCGCCAACGCGGCCCTCGGGGTGGAGCCGGGGTCATCGCACCAACGTCGCAGCACGACACCGACCTCCTCGGCGTTGCCGCCCGGCCACCCAGGCAACGGAGCGGCTTCACCCCACCCCCGGTGACCGTCATCGTCCTCGACCTCGAGCAGGAAGCCATTGCGTTGGTCGATCTCCCCCACTGCTGTTCGCAACGGTCGGCGAAGGGGCAGCGAGAACGGATGGAGCGTGGCCTTCACGGCGCTCCCAGGAACCGGGCGACGGCGCGCCCGACCGAGTCCGGCTGCTCCAGATGCGCGGCGTGACCGGCATCGGGCACCGACTCGAAGGCTCCCGCACCCAACTGCTCGGCCAGGACCCGGCCGATGGCACAGAACTTCTCGTCGTCGGCGCCGGCCAGCGCCAGCGTGGGCGCACCGAGGGTGGCGAGCAGCCCAGGGGGCAGAAATGGCATCACTCCGGTCCCCATGCCTCGCAGACTATTGGCCAGGCCGATGGGGTGGTGGACCTGATGAGCCAGTCGCAGCCGCTGCCGCTGCTCATCGGTGAGTCGGGCGGCCTGACCGGAGAAGATGGGTTGCTCCGGCCAGAAGGACGCGAACCACTCCATTCCGTCGGCCTCGATGCGATCGGCCAGTTCGTCGTCACGACGGCGGCGCTGGTCGCGTTCGGCGGACCGGGCCAGACCCGGAGTGGCCCCGATCACGATCAACCGTTCGATCCGGTCGGATTGCCGGGCCAGCCAGCTGAGCGCCAGTCGGCCACCCATGGAGTAGCCGACCACGGTCAGCGGCCCGACGTCCAACGCCCGGCACACCTCTTCGAGCTGCGCCACGCAGGCCGCCATGGTGTACCGGCGCACATCGGCCGGTGCGTCGCTGCGCCCATGCCCCACCAGATCCGGCGCCAGGACCCGGTGACCGAGAACGACGAGGGGGGCGATCAGCTCGGCGACGGTGGCCGCCGAGCCGCTGAATCCGTGGAGCACGACCGCCGGCGGGCCACGGGTCTCACCGTGCTCCTCCACGACCACGGTCACACCATCGGCGTCGATGCGGTGTTCGATCATGGGACGAGCTCGTCCACCAGGGCCGCCAGCGCCCGATGCTGCGCGACGTTGGCCGCTCGGTCGACCCGAACGCGGATCAGGTCGATACCCGACCGGCCCAGCGCTCCGGCCACGACATCGGCCAGCTCGGACGCGGTGGTCACCTCCCGGAACCGAAGGCCCCGGAGGGCCGCCAGCCCTTCCCAGTCCACGTCGGAGGGCGTGATGAAGAGCTGCTCGAAGTCGACATCGGTGTGGTGGGCGACGGGCAGGAACTCGAAGATGCCACCGCCGCCGTTGTCGGGCACCACGACGGTGAGGTCCAGACCGGCGCGCAGACCGGCGTGGAGCCCACCGAGGTCGTGGGTGAGGGCAACGTCACCGGTGAGCAGGGCCGTGGTGATGCCGCTGGCCGCAACGCCGAGTGCCGTGGACGTGACGCCGTCGATGCCGGCCGCCCCCCGATTGGCCATGACCCGCAGCGGCCGGGACGTGACAGGAAGGTACCCGTCGACGTCGCGAACCGGCATCGAGTTGGACACCACCATCGCGCTTCCAGCCGGCAGGGCACGGTCGAGGGCTCGGACGATGCCCGCCTCCAGCAGGGGGCCGTCATCGAGGACCCGATCCACCAGATCAGCCAGGCGACGGTCGGCCTCGACCCACCGCCGCTCCCACTCGCCGGCAGCTCCGCGGCCGGCCAGGAGTGCCTCGACCGCCGGCCCGATCTCGGTGATCACCATCCGGGTGACCAGGTCGCTCGGATCCTCGAAGCGGGCCGCCCGATCGACCACGACCACCTCTGGCCGGTGGCGCTCCAGCCACAACCGAAGGGCCTTGCTGGTGGGCGGGCCGCCGAAACGGATCACGACGGCGGGTACGTGCTCGCCACCCCAGCCCGCGTGCCCCAGCAGCAGATCCCAGTGCTGGAGGAAGGGCCGGTCGACCACGTGACTCCCGGTCCGCAGCGACGAGGTCGCCTCGGCCAGCACCGGCCAGCCGAGCTGGGCGGCCAACCGCCCGATGTCCTCGCCGCTGGCGGCCAGGTCCCCTGGGCCGACCACGATGATCCCGTTCGATGCGGCCACGTGGCCGGCCAGGTCGGGGCCGGGGCCCGGGTCGACCGGACGATCGATGGCGACGATGGCGGCGGGCTGTTCGCGTGACGCGGTCCACGTGCGGGGTGTGAGCGGCTCGCGGAGGGGCCAGTTCAGGTGCACCGGGCCCGGGTGGCGACCGGTCGCCGTCGACGCGGCACGGGCCGCGATCCGGCGACCGAAGGCGGCATCGGCGTCGGAGGCCACCGGCAGGTCGGCGAACCACCGGACGTGCGAGCCGTAGAGGCCGACCTGGTCGATGGTCTGGGCCGCGCCTCGATCGCGCAGCTCCGGTGGCCGGTCGGCGGTGCACACGATGAGTGGCACCCGGCTGTGGTGGGCCTCGATGACCGCCGGGAGGTAGTTGGCCGCCGCCGTACCCGACGTGCACACCAGCGCCACCGGGGCACCGGTGGCCCGAGCCAGCCCCAGGGCGAAGAACCCGGCCACGCGCTCGTCGAGCAGCACGTGCGAGATCATGCCTTCGGTGCGGTGAGCGGTGATGGTCAACGGCGTCGACCGGCTGCCCGGCGAGATCACGACATGGCCCACACCATGGCCGGCCAGCTCGGCGAAGAACGCGGCCGACACTCGATAGGTCTGATCGGGATCGATGTCGGTCATGGGTACAGACGCCGACCCAGGGCCTTCAGCTTGACCGTGGTCTCGTCGAGCTCGGCGACGGGATCGGAGTCGGCCACCACACCGGCCCCGGCGAAGAGATGGGCTCCCGACCCGTCGGCCAAGGCCGACCGTAGGCCCACCCGCAACTCGCCCTTCCCGGCCAGGTCGACCCAACCGACGGGTGCGGCGTACCACCCCCGGTCGAACCCCTCGTTGGCGCTGAGCCATGCGGCCGCCGGGTCGGTGGGGGTGCCACAGACCGCCGGGGTGGGATGCAGGGCGCCGGCGATGCGAAAGATCTCGGATTCGGCGCCGGCCGGGGCCCGAACCGGCGTGCGCAGGTGCTGGATGTTGGCCAACTTGGCCACCTCGGGCGCACCGGGGATCTGCGGCTCGTAGCCCAGATCCTCGAGCTTGGTCCGCACGTCGTCCACCACGAACGCGTGCTCGGACCGGTTCTTGGCGCTGGCGAGGAGATCCGCGGCCAGCGCCCGGTCGGTGGTCTCGTCACCGCCCCGCGGCGCCGAGCCGGCCAGGGCCAGGGTGCGGAGCTCGTCGTAGCGCAGCGACACCAGCCGTTCGGGCGACGCGGCGAAGAAGGTCTCACGACCCGCGGTCACGGCGAAGGTCATGCATCGGGGGTAACTCGCCCGCAGGCGCTCGAGCGTCGGACCGATGTGGCGGTTCGCATCCCAGCCCTCGACCGGGCAGGAGCGGGCCGGCACCACCTTCTGGAACCGCCCGTCGGCGATGGCGGCCAATGCCCGCTGCACCAGTTCGACGTAACGCTCGTCCTCGGCGAACGAGGGGGCGGTTCCGCCTGGCTCGTCGTCCTCGATCCGAGCCGGGTCGAGGGTGACGCCGGCGCCCAACGACAGGGAGTGGACGTGGGCACCAGCCCGCACCACCATCAGTTCGGGCAGGACGAAGCGAGCCCCGCGGAATCGTTGCCAGGCGGGTCCCCGGTCGGCCATGTCGGTGCCGAACGAGACCCCGCCGAACAACAGGGGCGACACCAGGTCGAACTCGACGCGCTCGGCCAGCACGGCTCGCGCCGCGGCCAGTTCGTCCCACACATCCGGCGTGTGATCGAGCTCGATGACGGCCGCGGCGCCGATCGCGGCCATGGCCACGTCGTCACGGCCGAAGTAGGCCCGATGCTCGGCCCGGCTGTGGGCGTAGACGGCCAGCGGGTCGACATCGGCCGGGTGTTCGTTGGCCACATAGGCCAGGCGCTCGCCGACCGCGGTCATGGCCGGCCCTCGCCGTCCTCGTCGATCTGACGGAGGGCACGGCTCACGAGGACGCTCTCGAAGTGCGCGCCCACCATGGCAGCCACCAGCGGAACCAGTTCGTCGACGTCGTCGGCCAATCCCTCCCGGTCGGTGGCCCGGCGGTGCACGCGATACAGCTCGATGATGTCGTCGACCAGCTGCTCCACGTGCTGGGCATGACGCACGGCCAGCTCGCCCAGCTGCTCGACCGGCACTCCTGCGTCGATGACCCGAGCGATCGCGGTGAGCACCCCGACCGAGTCAGGCGGGTGGGACCGGTTGTCGCCATCGGTGTCGCTGCCGAGCAGGCCCAGATCGGCGACGCTTCGGACCAAGGTCGGGTGGAGCCCGCTGCGGCGGGCCAGCTCGGCATCGTCGAGCGCTGGATCGGTGGCCGTCCGAGCCACGAGGTGAGCCAGGACCGGATCAACGCTCGGCCCATCGAGCTGGCCGATCTGGGCCAGCGTGAACCCGCGGTCGGCCAGCGATCGGATCTCGCCGAGACGGGCGAGGTGGGCGTCGCCGTACATGGCCAGCCGGCCGTGGCGCTGCGGCGGGTCGAGCAGGCCCTGGGCCTGGTAGTAGCGGACGGTGTCCACGCCGACGTCGGCCCGGGCAGCCAGTTCCTCCACCCGGAACTGTGCCTCGCTCACGGTGTCGGCCACCGGATGATTGTACGAGTGGTCACTCACAGAGTGGCCACTCGGGTCGAGATCCCCCCGTGGCGTAGCATCGGGACATGCACACCGGAAGGTGGTTCGAGGAGTTGCCTGTGGGACTGGTGATTCCGCACGCGCTCACCCGAACCGTCACCGAGACC
>JAOUEE010000138.1 GCA_029858875.1 Acidimicrobiia bacterium | reverse complement strand
TCCGGATGCTGTTCGCAGGTGATCCCGAGGGTGAGGAACGGCTTCGGAGCTTCTACGTGAACATCGGTGAGTACAGCCAGCTCAAGCGGCAGGAACACATGCGCAAGGCCCGCAAGTCGGCGGCCAAAGGGAGTGCGGGCTGATCCGCTCGGCTCGCCGCCACAATCGTTCCCACTTGCGCTCTCCGGTGTGCGACACTGTCTCCACCGAAGAGAGGAGGTGGTCCAGATCAACAGTAGTGATGGGACTTCGGAGGTGGCTGGCCCTTAGGTCGGCGCCCTGCTGGGCCACCTGGTGAGAACCAGCCAGACACCGTCGGCGACGGTGGTCGGGAGGTCGTCCCGCCCGGCGTAGAACACCTCGCCGAACCAACCAGCAGATCCGTCGAGGGGAGTGGCGCAGCGGCGTCGCTCCCCTCGCACCGTTTTGGCCTCTCAGGTGCCGGGATCGAAGGTCTCGTCGGCCCCTGACACGGTGTTGCCCAAGGGGTCGATGGCGAACGCACGCCCCGTTCCGGCGCCCGTCGGGCAGGTGTACGTCCATGCTTCGGCCACGTCGAGCACGGCGTCGTTGTTGCCCGCCCCAGTTCGCTGCGGCGAACAGCCGGGAGCCGACACGGCCACGCTCTCGAGCGGTGTGTCGCCGCTGTTGGTGACCGTCCAAGTCGTGTCGGCGCCGTCGATGCGCGAGATCACGATGGCCGGGCTGATGACCTCGATGGGGAGCTCGACGGTGGTGCGCCCGGGCAAACCCTCGGCGGTGCCTGTCACGAGGACCAGGATCGTCTCATCGACGAACTGTCGGGCCGAACAGGTGAAAAACCAGACCTCGCCGGCGTTCAGCACGCCATCGCCATCGGTGATGAACGCCGGTTCCGTGGCGGCGGGCCCGACGTCGGTGTCGCCGCTGACGTACGTGGCCACGGGACAGCCGTTGGTGGACACCTCGGAGATCTCCGCCGTCGCGGCGTCGGTGGTCACCGAGATCGTGACCGCAATCGAGCCCAGGGCGTAGGCGGTGTCGCCGGCGGGGAGGGCCCCGACGCTGAACACCGACGTGTCGTCGACGTTGGTGACTTCGGTGACCTCGGTCGAGTCGGAGCTGAACGGTCCGGCCCACGTCAGAACGGCGCGCTGACACAGGTCCTGTTCACCGTCGCGCGCGCACCGGCCCGTGTCGCGGCCCCAGAAGCTGATGGCGGTGGCATCGACGGTCAAGGTCGCGATGACGGGAACGCTCTCGCCCGGATTGAGGAATCCGAGGTCACACATGAGCCGGCCCGCGTCGGCAAGACAGGACGTGGGATGGCCCTCGCGGTCGTCCACGCGGGCGCCGGTGATGATGGCGTCCTCGTCGATGGACGCCGTCAGCTGCACCCGGTTCAGCACCGCCGACGTCTCGTTGGTGACGATGTACCGGGTGGACTGGGATTGCCCCAACGGTGCCGGTTCGGTGCCGTCGTCGATCGTCACCGACGGGTCACCCGTCGCCGTGGTGGGAAGGCCCAGGCTGATCCGGTCCGAGCGGGTGACGGGATTGGCGTCGGTACCCTCGCCCGGGGTGACGGTCAGTGACATCTGCCGGCCGGGATCCTCTCCCTCGCGGAGGGCGACCCACAGCTGGGTGACGATGGAGTCGCCGGGGGTGACGTCGGTCAGCTCGATCTGGCCGGCCGGTTCGGCGCCGGAGGCATCGAGCCAGTTCATCTGCGCCCCGCCCGCCGCGTCGGTGTCGGGATCATCGGTTGCCACGAACGCGCAGCGCAGGCCCGGTTCGAACGCCTGGGAGAAACGGAGCACGAACCGGCCGGTGTCGGGTGCGTCGGACGCGACGATGAATCGAACGTTGTACGCCACCAGCTGGCCGGTGCCGAATCCGGACCGCTCGACCGGCTGGGTCGACGTGGCGAAGGCGCTGTCGAGCAGCGGCGAAGGAGCCCGTGGCTCGGTCGGGCAGTCCACGAGTCCGGGCGCGACTCGGTTCTCGTCGGTGGGCGACACCAGTCCGAGCGCCACGTCGAATTCCGGTTCGGCGCTGCTGCGGGTGAGCAGGTATGCGGCTGAGGCACCGATGGCCAGGACCACCGCGATGATCGTCGCGGTGATCGCGGTACGTCGGACGAAGGGATCTTTGGAAAGAGACTTCTCGGTCATCGAAGCGGCCCGCTGGGGAGAGAGTGTACCTGGCTCGGCATCGGATCCTTTCCGAGGTGGGTGTGTCGCGTCGCCACGGCGGGCGGGTACTCTCCCGACAGCGTCGAGACGGAGTGCCCATGGAGCGACCCGGTAGGTTCGAAGAGCATCGGTGGTTGGGGGACAAGCGGACGCAGGTGGTCCATGACCTCGACACCCTCGAGGACGAGTCCATCATCGCCGAGCTGATGGAGGCCGAGGCCTTCGTGTGCTTCGGGCCCGACACGCTCGCCGAGGCGCGCAATCGCGGGTATCGCCAGCGCTCGGCCTGAGTCGTGGACAACGTGGTCGAGCTGTCGTTGCCCAGCGACGGTCTCATCCTCCAGGCCCACCTGGGACGACCGCCCGCTCCGGGGGGAATGGCGCCACCCGCCGTGGTCTTCACCCATGGTTTCCCGTCCGAGCCAGGCGGCGGGGCCAACTCCTACGCCAGCTTTCCGGCGCTGATCGAGCGGGTCTCCTCCACCATGGGGTGGGTGGCCATGAGCTTCCAGTTCCGCGGCGCAGGCGCATCCGAGGGCGACTTCTCGTTGTCGGGCTGGTTGGCCGACATCGCGGCTGCCGTCGCGTTCGTGCGTCATGAGCTGCGGGTGAGCGGGGTCTGGCTGGCCGGATTCGGAACCGGTGGCAGTCTGGCCGTCTGTGCCGGCGCCGCCGATCCCGACATCCGGGGGGTGGCCGCCGTGGCCGCTCCCGCCGATTTCGCCGATTGGGCCCGGTCCCCGCGTCAGTTGTTGGAACACGCCCGCCAGGTCGGCACCATCTCCACACCCGGGTTCCCACCGGCGATGGACGAGTGGGCGGCCGAGCTCGCCGAGCATCGAGCCGAGTCGGCCGCGGCCCGGCTGGCGCCGAGGCCGCTGCTGGTCATGCACGGCAGCGATGACGATCTCGTCCCCCAGATCGATGCCCGGGCCGTGGCCGAAGCCCACGGCGCGGCCGATCTGCGGATCATCACCGGCGCCGGCCATCGGCTGCGCCATGATCCGCGTGCGGTGGCGGTGTTGTTGGGGTGGTTGGAGCGACAGCGACATCGTGCGGTGGTGTAGGGAACGGTGACTCCTGTCGGCTCCCGCGGGCGCCAACCAAGCCAGCGCGAACCAGCGGCCCGGACCGAGGTCGTGGCCCGTCGATCCCCTAGGGTCTTCGCCCAATGCTCAATGTGCTCGTCATCTGCACGGCCAACATCTGTCGCTCGCCCGTCGGCGCCCAATTGATCCGTGATCGGGCGGCCGGACGGTCCCTGGCCATCGACGTCGACAGCGCCGGATTCCTCGAAGTGGGCCGGCCGGCCGACCGCACCATGGTGTCGATGGCCAGGACACGCGGCGTGGACGTCAGCATGCACCGTAGCCAGATGGTCGACGAGACGATGGTCCGTCGGGCCGATGTCACCGTCACCATGGAACGGCGCCATGCCCGTGAGCTGGTGGTGCTGGCCCCCGACGTCGGACATCGCGTCCACACCCTGTTGGGCCTCACCGATGCCGGGCGCACGGTGCCCGGTCACGAGAACCTCGAGCTGTGGCTGCGGGCGGTGGCCGAGCAGCGCAGCGCCGGCGACCTCATGGGTGACCGGGGCCCGGACCACATCCCCGACCCGTACTCCCGGGCCAAACGGCACTACCGGGCGTGTCTCGACACGTTGGACACCGCGGTCGGTGATCTGGTCGAGCTGCTCGATTCGTATGCCCATTGAACGCTTCTCGGCCCCCAGCGGACGGGTCTCACCACCGTGAGTGGGCAGGTCGGCGCGGTTGGCGCGCAGCACCAGGGTGGTCGTCGTGGCTTGACAGTCGGTGCAACGGGATTTCACTATGGTCCACGGCCCAGCGCGGGTCGGGATGCGATACGAGCAATGCGAACGACCTTCGATCACCCACTTCTTCCCCTCCAGGGCCGGTCATGACGTTGCCTTCCTCGTCGTCGCTGTCGGACGCCGCACCGGGTCCGGACCGCCAATGGAGCGCCGTGCCCGAACGGACCCTCTGTGTCGTTCCCGATCGAGCGCGCCGGGTGAGCATCTTCGAGCGGCACGTCAAGCGGCCCATGGACCTCGTCGGCGGCGTGGCCCTGGTGGTGGTGCTCAGTCCGCTGCTCGCCGTGACCGCGCTCGCGGTGCGGCTGCGCCTCGGGTCGCCCGTGTTCTTCCACCAGACGCGCATCGGTCGCGACGGTGAGGAGTTCGAGGTCATCAAGTTCCGCAGCATGGGACTGGATCGGCGTCAGGTCCAGGACACGTTCGACGGCCGGGACCGTCGTCGCGTGCACAAGACCAGCGACGACCCCCGCCACACCGCGCTCGGGCGGCGCATCCGGCAGCTCTCGCTCGACGAGCTGCCGCAGCTGGTCAATGTCGTGAAGGGTCAGATGAGCCTGGTGGGTCCCCGGCCCGAGCTGGCTCACGTCGCGCGGGAGCACCAGCTCGTCGATCACCCTCGACACGTGGTCCGGCCGGGAATGACGGGCTTGTGGCAGGTGTCGACCGATCGAAAGGGTCTGCTCCACGAGAACGTCGACAAGGACCTCGACTACATCGAGCACATCACCTTCACCGGTGACGTGAGGATCCTGTTCCGCACGCTGGGTGCCATCGGTCGAGCCAACGGCTCCTGAAGCGACGCTCGCGCCTCAGCCGTGTCGCAGCGGTTTGGGGACGGCCACCGGGCCATCGGTGTCGTACGAGCGCAGCTTGAGCCGCTGCATCAGCACCTTGGACAGGTATCGGGCGTTGAGCACCGTGTAGCGGTACCAGAGTCGCTTGGGGTCCTGCAGCAGCCGATAGGACCACTGCATGCCGCCGCGCTGGACCCATCGGGGCGGTTCCTTGAGCAGTCCGGCGTGATAGTCGAAGGCCGCACCCACGGCCAGCACCGGCATCTCCAGGAGGTCGCGGTATTCGTACGCGAACACCTCCTGGCGGGGACAGCCCAGCCCGGCGAAGGTGATCGCCGCACCCGACGCGCGGATGCGGGCCGCGATCTCGCGCTGTTCTGCCTCGCTGGTCGACCCGAATCGTGAGGACTCGGTACCGGCGATGGTGAGGCCGGGGAAGCGCTCCTGCAGGTTCTGTGAGAGCCGGGCGAGCACGTCGGGCGTGCTCCCGTACAGGAAGATCGAGAGGTTGTTGTCGCGGGCCATCTCACACACCCGCAACGTGAGCTCGGGGCCGTACACCCGGTCGGGGAGCGGTGGCCCACCGATCCACCGAAGGGCCCAGCGCACCGGCTGCCCATCGGGCGTCACCAGATCGAGGTGGTTCAACCGGTAACGGTGCTCGTCGTCGTCGACGCCCGTCATCACCCCATGGACGGCCAGCGCCGAGACGCTGTAGCCGGCTCCCGCCAGCGCAGCAGTACGGATCCGGTCGACCGACGCGTCGTAGTCAACGGCGTCGACGAGAACCCCGAGGACGTTGTGTTTTCCCTTGTCGATCATCCGCCCTGCTGATTTCCGGTGTCGATGACGTGAACCCGGTCGCTGGCACGTGGTCATCGGAGGCTACCGAACGCGATCGGAGGGAACGACTCGACAGGGGTATTTGTTCGGGCAACCAACTACTGCCTGGACGGCCGGACCTTGTACATTGGGTCCGTTGAACGGCGAGAAATCGGAGACGTCGGCCGGTCCGGCAGCTGCGGTGTTCGCATGACGAATGCAGGCGAGTTTGCGCAACCACGACGACCCCGAGTCCGAACTGTCGGCCGGCCCGTCCGATGACCGGCCCGAGACCGTCCCATGAAGGTGGTGGTCAGTGGCTCCAGCGGACTGATCGGGAGCGAGGCCGTCCGCTTCTACGACCAGCGGGGGTGGGAGGTCGTCGGGCTCGACAACAACCTGCGGGCGACGTTCTTCGGCCCGGGGGGCGACACGACCTGGAATCGCGATCGTCTGCTCGAGGAGACCGGTTCGTTCCGCCATGTCGACCTCGACATCCGTGATCGTGCCGGAATCGATGCGCTGTTCGCCGAAGTCGTGCCCGATTGCATCATCCATTGCGCGGCGCAGCCATCCCATGACAAGGCGGCCCAGATCCCGCTGCTGGACTTCGATGTCAACGCCGTGGGCACGATCAACATGCTCGAAGCGGCCCGCAACCACTGCGCGCAGGCTCCGTTCATCCACGTGAGCACCAACAAGGTCTACGGCGACGGCCCCAATCGCCTCGAGCTAGTGGAGACCGATACCCGCTACGACTTCGCCGACCCGGCCTACGCCCGCGGCATCGCCGAGGACTTCCCGATCGACCAGTCGCTGCATTCGCTGTTCGGGGCGTCGAAGCTGGCCGGTGACGTGGTCGCCCAGGAGTACGGCCGGTACTTCGACATGCCGGTGGGCATCTTCCGGGGCGGTTGTCTCACCGGTGCCTCGCACTCCGGCGTCGAACTGCACGGCTTCCTGTCGTATCTGGTCAACACGTCGGTCCGAGGAGGCCGCTATCGGGTGTTCGGATACAAGGCCAAGCAGGTCCGCGACAACATCCACAGCCACGACGTGCTGTTGGCCTTCGACGAGTTCCGCAAGGCGCCCCGGCCCGGCGAGGTGTACAACCTCGGCGGCGGCCGGGAGAACTCGGTGTCGATGACCGAGGCGTTCGACCGCATCGAGGCGCTGATCGGCAAGAAGATCGAGTTCGACTACGTCGATGCGGCCCGCGTCGGCGACCACGTCTGCTACATCAGCGACCTCTCCAAGCTGCGATCGCACTATCCCGACTGGGAACTGACCCGGAGCCTGGACGACATCTTCAAGGAGCTGGTCGAAGCGGCCCAGGACTGACCGGGCTCGGTCACCGGGCGGCGAAACTTTCTCAAGGGCGGGCGCGAGGGTCCCGATTCCTCGTGCATGAACCCTGGAACCGGTGATCGCCGGAAAGCTCTCTTTGCGCGGCGCCCAGTATGGGGGTCGGCCGCCGCACTAATCGCGGTCGCGGTCACGCTGATCGGTGTCGCATCGATCGGCCGCGGCGGTCAAACGGCGCCGGATGCCTCCGGGTCTGCCGTCGGTCCCGGCGTCGGACGTGAGGTCGGCGCCGACGAGGGGACCGAGCGCTCCGGCGTCGCACCCAGCACCACCCGGTCGGCGTCGGGCATCGGCGGGGCAGCATCTGTCTCGACCGATCGCCGTGACCGCGCCGACGAGGGCCGGTCCAGCGAACAGTCGCCGACCACGACCGAGCCGTTCAACATCACCATTCCGCCTGCGTCGAGCGAGGCCGGCTCACCACCGTCGCCGGCGCCCGGGCCGTCACCGTCGCCGTCTCCCGACCCTGCGCCGGCTCCGCCGCCGCCCGGGCCGAGCGAGGCCACCGACATCACCGTTCGGGCCCGAGGCGCCACGGGCACCGAGCAGCTGGAGGTCTGGGTCGGGCCCTCCCGCGTCGCGCTGCGCACCGTCGGGAATGACTTCTCGGCGCATTCGGTGAAGACCAGGGCCGAAGGCAAGGTCGAGGTCCGGTTCGTGAACGATGGGGACACGCTCATCGGCAACCGTGACCTCTGGATCGACTACATCGACATCGGCACGGATCGCTTCCAGAGCGAGGCGGCGGGGACCTATGCGTCCGACTACTGGGACGATGCGTCGTCGACCTGCGCCGACACGGAGGGTTATCCCCAGCTCGACGTGCTGCGCTGCAACGGACGATTCCGGTACGCCCGCCTGACGGGCGGCGCCGGACAGCCGATCGGTGGGGGCGCCAACCCCCCACCTGCGCCGACACCCGATCCGACGCCTGACCCGGGCCCGTCCCCCGACCCCACCCCCGTTCCCAGTGGAGCCCGGTACGTCTCCACCTCGGGTTCCGACGCCTATCCCGGTACGCAGGCTCGGCCCTGGCGCACCATCCAGCACGCGGCCGACGTGGCCCAGCCGGGCGACGTGGTGGTCGTGCGTGGCGGCACGTATCAGGAGTCGGTGCACGTGAGCCGGTCGGGCGCTCCAGGGGCCTGGATCGAGTTCCGCAACCATCCCGGCGAGCGACCCGTCGTGCGGGCCACCGACAATCCGGGGTTCCAGCTCGAGCCGATCGTGTCCGGAGGAGTTGGCAGCCTCAGCGGCGCTCAGAAGCTGGCGCTGCGGCCCCTGGCCTACGTTGCCGTCCGCGGCTTCGAGCTGGCCGGCGAGAACAGCACCTCCTCGGCGGGCTGGGCCGGCGGTGTGTCGCTGGGGTACGCGGATCACATCAAGGTCATCGACAACGTGATCCACGGGTTCCCGGGTGGCGGGGTCTCGGCCACCCAGTCGGGCAACGTCCTGGTCCAGGGCAACGTGATCTCGGCGGTGGGCGCCACCGGATTGACCCAGTACAGCGGCGTCTCGACCTACCAGGCCGTCTCGCGCGGCGGCGCCGACATCGAGCCGGGCTACCAGATGGTGTTCCGGAACAACACCATCCGCGATGTCCGGACGCTGGTCACGACGGCCGGCAAGCAGTTCAACGCCAACTACGTGAACGTGGCCAACGGCGGCGATCGCGCCGACGACCCGGGGTCCGATGGCCACTACACCGACGCCAACTGCATCATCGTCGATGATGGGCGCCACACCCAGAACGGCTCACCGTTCCCCGACTTCGGTGGCCGTGCGCTGATCGAGGGCAACCGCTGCGAGAACAACATGGGCCGCGGCATCCATGTGTTCGAATCCGATCACGTGGTGGCTCGCAACAACACGCTGCGCCGGAACATGGGAGCCAACCGCTGGTACCCGGCGCCGGCGCCGTTCGGGTTCGATCCCTGGGAGGGGTATCGATGGACGGCCGAGTTGAACGCCTCGAGGGCCAGCGACGTCCGCTTCGAGAACAACGTGGTCGACAATGCTCCCGGCAGCTACGACCGCAACTCGTGGAGCTCGAGCAATGTCATCTTCCGCAGCAACCGCTACGTGGGGTCGGGCATCGCCACGAGCCGGACCGACGGGGCCAGCTTCGTGGGTGAAACCACCACCTGATCTCCCGCGGCGGCCCAGCCCGCCCCGACCCGTATCCTCGGAGGACTGATGTCCTCGCACGGAGAGTCCGCCGACCAGCCCCGGCCGTCGCGCCCGCGCCGCCTCACCGTTCTCTTGGCGCTCTCGGGGGTGGCACTGGCCGCCGCCGCCGCGGTCGCCGCGGTCGCGCTCGGCGATGAGGATGCACAGCCATCGGCGCCACCGGCCCCGGCCAGCACCACCACCACCACCGGTTCCGGGCTCACGACGGTGCCCGATGCCGCACTGGAGATCACGGTGGTCTCGCGCGGGTCCACCGGCACCGAGGCGGGGGAGATCTGGGTGG
>JAOUEE010000496.1 GCA_029858875.1 Acidimicrobiia bacterium | reverse complement strand
AACAGGCGCGCCGCGATGCCGGGCTGGTCGGGCACGCCGGTGATGGTCACCTTGGCCTGACTGGTGTCGGGCACCACGGCCGCCACCACTGCTTGTTCCATTCCGTCCTCCATCGGTACCTCCTCGGTGACCCATGTTCCGGGCTCCCACGTGAACGCCGAGCGCACATGCAGCGGCACGCCGTAACGGTGAGCAACCTCGACCGAGCGCATGGCGGGCTTCGGGCAGCCCACTGCGGTCATCTCCATCAGCTCGTCGAACGAGATGCGGGCCAGCTTGCGAGCCTCGGCACACACCCGGGGATCGGTGGTGAACACGCCCGACACATCGGTGTAGAGCTCGCACGCATCGGCGTCGAGCACCTGGGCCAGCGCCACGGCCGTGGTGTCCGAGCCACCCCGTCCGAGGAAGGTGACGTTGTTGTCCTCGGAGACCCCCTGGCTGCCCGCGACCACGGGCACCCGGCCCGCGTCGAGGGTCTCGCGCACCCGCCCGGGCGTGATCTCACGGATCTTCGCGTTGCGATGGTTGGCGTCGGTGCGGAATCCGGCCTGACTGCCGGTGAACGAATCGGCGGGGATCCCGGCGTCGTGCAGGGCCATGCACACCAGGGCGATGGCCTTGCGCTCGCCGGCGGTGATGAGCATGTCCATCTCGCGCCCGGGCTGGGTGCGCGAGACCTGGTCGGCCAGCCGCAACAGGTCGTCGGTCTCCTTGCCCATGGCACTGACCACCAGCACGACCTGGTCGCCACGGGCGACGGTGTGGCGCACGTGTTCGGCCACCTCGCGGATGCGTTCGGCGGTTCCGACAGCGGTACCGCCGAACTTCTGGACCAGCAATGCCACGAGCGCTGAGGCTACCGGCGCCGACCGTTGGCCGACGCAGTTTTCGCGCGGTTGGTAGCGTGGGGGCAATGGTCCAGAAGAATCGCCGCACCGGCACGTCCGGACGCGTGACCCCGTCCAGCACCGGCCGAACCACCCCATCGGGCACCGGCAGTCCGACGCGCACCCAGCACAAGCCCATCGTCCGGATCGTGGCCGCGCTGGCCATCCTCATGCTGGTGGTGTCACTGGCCACCGGCATCATCGCCATCGTCACCGGGTGATCGCGGTCCAACCAGGCTGATTGGTACCGTCACCGGCATGGGAACCGACAAACGCGCCCGCCAGAAGGCCAATCGGAGAGCCGCCGTCGACCATGCCCGCAGCGAGGCCGCCCGCCGGCACCGCGCCCAGCGCCTCATCACCTACGGCGCCATGGCCCTGGTGGTGGTGTTCTTCATCGGGCTGGTGGGGTTCCTGCTGACCCGCGACGACGACAGCGTGGTGAGCAACGAGCCGCCGCCGGTGAGCAGCTTTCCCTTCGACACCACCGATCCGGCGGCCAGCGCCCCGCTCACCACCGCCCGCCAGGGTGAGGGTCCGGCCGAGCTCCCACCCCCGGGTGAGTGCCCGCCCGAGGACGGCAGCGCCGAGCAGCAACTCCAGTTCGATGGTCCGCCGCCGTTGTGCATCGACCCCGAGGTCGGCTACCAGGCCGAGATCGAGACGAGCAAGGGCACCATCACCGTGGCGCTCGACACGGCCCGGGCGCCGCTCACCGTCAACAACTTCGTCACCCTCAGCCGGTACCACTACTACGACGGGTCCGACTTCCATCGGGTCATCAACGACTTCATGATCCAGGGCGGCGATCCCGTGGGCGAACCGCCCGGCACCGGCGGCCCCGGCTACACCTTCGCCGACGAGTTGCCCCCGGTCGACTACGTGTACCAGCCGGGCGAACTGGCCATGGCCAACAGCGGACCGACCACCAACGGCAGCCAGTTCTTCATCGTCACCAGGGACTCCGGGGTCGACTGGCTGGGTGGCGGCCACACCCTCTTCGGGCAGGTCACGCAGGGGATGGACGTGGTCGAGGCCATCGAGGCGCTCGACTCGGGTGACAGCACTCCCACCGAGGAGGTGGTGATCGACTCGATCACCATCACCACGATCGACAACGCCGCCGCGGGGCCGACCACCACGGTCGACAACGCCGCCGCGGGGCCGACCACCACGGTGGGCTGATCCGCCGCCCGATGCCCACCGAGCCGCCCGTCAGCCGGTGGGTGTTCCCACCGGTCGACGAGACCGACGCCGACGGTCCGGTGGTGGTGGGTGGCGACCTCGAGGCGGGAACGCTGCTGGCCGGCTATCGGGCGGGGCTGTTCCCGATGCCCCTCCCCCGGTCCGAGCACCTCGGCTGGTGGTCGCCCGACCCACGGGCGGTGCTCGAGTTGGACGACTTCCACGTGA
>JAOUEE010000494.1 GCA_029858875.1 Acidimicrobiia bacterium | reverse complement strand
GCCGATCATGCCCGCCTTCGATGCCACGTAGTGCGTCATGAACTCCTGACCGCCCTGGGCGCTGGAGGAGGAGATGTTGACGATCCGCCCCCATCCGGCGTCGATCATGTCGGTGACGGCGACCTGGGTGCAGTGGAACGTGCCGGTGAGGTTCACGGCGATGATGCCGTTCCACTCGTCCTCGCTGATGTTGACGAAGCGGCGGAAGCCGTCGCGGCCCGCGTTGTTGACCAGGACGGCGACCGGACCCAACCGCTCTCTGACCGCCGCGAAGGCCGCCTCGACGGCGGACCGGTCGCTCACGTCGACGACCACTCCGACCGCCCGGCCACCCGATGCGGTGATGGTGCCGGCGACCGCGTTCGCCGCGTCAGCGTCGAGGTCGAGCACGCCGACCGCCGCTCCGTCCCGGGCCAGACGCACGGCGATGGCCTCGCCGATCCCCGAACCCCCACCGGTGACCACTGCGACCCTGTGGTCGGCCATCAGGCGAAGGCCTCGTCGCCCACCAGCGTGACTCGATGCATGAGGCGAGGTGACTTGGCGTCATAGGGAAGGGCGCGGTGCATGGTGCCGCGGTTGTCCCAGATGACGAGGTCGCCGACCTGCCACTCGTGGCGGTAGACGAACTGGGGCTGGGTCGCCCAGCTCTCCAGCCGGGCGAGCAGGGCGCGACCCTCATCGAGGCCCAGACCGACCACGTGATCGGACGTGGCACCGAGCACCAACGACACCCGACCGGACCGGTGCTTCCAGGCGAGCGGTTGCTCCTTGGCCGGGCGTCGACGCCACTCCTCGACCTGCTCGTCGGTGGGGTCGGGGGTGACCAGTCGCTGCGCGGCTTCGAAGCTGTGCACCACCCGCAGATCGCGGTAGGCCTCCTTCTCGTCGTCGGGAAGCGCCTCCCAGGCGGCGTAGGCGTTGCAGAACTCGGTCCCGCCCCCGGTGGCGGCCACACCGATGGCGTTGAGCATGGTGGCCTTGTTGGGAATGTCGTCGGTCGCGCCGTCGATGTGCCAGTAGAACGTGCCCTTGAGATACCCGGCCGAAGCGGCCTTCTCCGGGTCGAGCGACACCACGAAGATCTCGGGGTGATCCCCCGTGCGCAGGGGGAGGATCTCGGGCTGGCCCAACGCCCGAGCGAAGCGCACCTGCGTCGCGTCGTCGAGGTGGAGATCACCGAAGACGAGCACACCGAACTGCTCGAGCGCGCCGAGCAGCTCGGCGGCGATCGGTTCATCACCGAGATCACCAGGGACGATGTCGGTGACGGACGCTCCGATGGACGAGCTGAGGGGAGTGAGTTGCACGGACGACTCCTGACGATCCGACCGATCCTACACAGGGAGCGCCAGCTCGAAAAGGAGGTAGTGCATCTGGCGAGAAGACCATTCTCGGCAGCGCTATGCTCGACGGAAGGCCAGGGGGAGACAACACGATGCGCATCGGACTCATGGTCGGACCGGAGCGACGACGTCACGCCCAGAAGGTGACCCGACTGCGCGACGACATCACGTGGGCCGAGGCGGCCGGGTTCGCCACGGTGTGGATTCCACAGATCCCCGACGAGTTCGACGCCATGACGGCGGTGACGATCGGGGGCCTGCACACCGACCGGATCGAGCTGGGGACGGCGGTCGTCGCCCTTCAGACCCGTCACCCCATTGCCCTGGCCCAGCAGGCACTGTCCACCCAGGCGGTCTGCGAGGGACGGTTCACCCTGGGAATCGGACCCTCGCATCACTGGATCGTCTCGGACATGCTCGGGCTCGCCTACGACCGGCCGGCGGCGCTGGTGCGGTCCTACCTCGATGTGCTCGACGAGGCGTTCGGCGGTCCTGGCCCCGTCGATGTGGAGAACGAGCACTTCACCATCCACAACCCCCTCGATGTCACCGACATCACCGACAACCCGGTGCTGCTCGCCGCGCTGGGCCCGGTGATGCTGCGCGTGGCGGGCGAACGCACCGACGGCACCATCCTGTGGATGGCCGACGAGCGGGCCATCGGCGATCACGTGGCCCCCCGCATCACCGCCGCCGCCGATTCCGCCGGCCGACGGGCACCGCGCATCGTGGCCGGCGTCCCGGTCTGCGTCTGTCTCCAGGACGAGGTCGACGATGCCCGCTCCCGGGCCGACCGCATCCTCGCCGAAGCCGAGTTGTCGCCCAACTACCAACGACTCATGGAGCACGGCGATGCGGCCAACGTCTCCGACATCCTCGCCGCCGGACCCGAGGAAGCGGTGCTGTCCCGACTCCGCTCGTACGCCGATGCCGGGGTCACCGACCTCTCGGTCCGGGTGCTCCCG
>JAOUEE010000493.1 GCA_029858875.1 Acidimicrobiia bacterium | reverse complement strand
CTGACGCCACCACTCCGCACCCACCATGCCCCTGGTGGGTGCGAGATCGTCGGGTAGGAGGCCCCCGAACACGAACGACCAGCCGTAGTGCTCGGCCTCGGTGCGGTAGCCCGTGGCGGTCACGAAGTGGGCGAACACCTGGTTGGTGACGGTCGTGGTGGCCACGGCGTGTGGGGAGAGAGTGACCGATCGGGCCGGGCCCTCACCATCGCCGGAGTAGCCGGGCTGATCGGTGCCCATCACGAAGGTGACCTCGTCGAAGGTGACCAGGTCGAGTTCGGGCGTCTCCGCACCGGAACCGGTCGCGGGCGCGGCGGCGGCCGGTGGCGGCCGGTCTCGGTCGGCGCTCGGTGAGCAACAGGGGCCGGCTCCGTCCTCCATGGCCGCATCCTCACGCATCGGAGGGGGCGTCTTCCAACCCGTCTCGCGTCACGTCGCGGCGGGCGATCGGTGCCGTGGCCACGATGGTGACCATGATCACCACCGCCACCATGCCGACGATGTGGCGCACGGTGGTGAAGTCCTCGGTGGTGCCGAGGGCCAGCAGCAGGGCGCCGTAGCCCAGCCGCCCGCCGAGGCTGCCGAGTGACAGGTATGTGGCCCGATGCTCGGCGGCCACCAGTGGCGACACCGCGCTGGGAATCAACACGTTGGCCATGGCGGGCTGGACACTTCGCAGGGCCAGGAGCGGCACCACGAACCAGCTCACCGCGGCGGCCAACGCAACGGCGATGACCACCTCGATTCCGGCCAGAACGACGAGCGCACCGATGAGGCCGAGTGACCGGCGCATCGGCACGGCCTGGGAGGCCGACATCGATCCGATCAGCGCGACGGCGGCCAGGAGCACGCCGACGTACAGCGGGGTGGACTGCAGCTCGTCGGCGCTCTCACCGAGCAGCTCGGCCACGTACGGCTGACCCAGCTCGACCGACAGGTGCTCCAACGTGATCTGCACCACCACGTAGAAGAAGAGCCACGCCAGCATCGGTCGACGCATGTAGGCGAAGCACCGCCCGACCTGGGAGAGCAGCCGTTGGGTGGTCAGCGCGCGCGGCGGCTCGGTGAGGACGAGGGTGATGGCCAGCTGGCCCAGGGCGAGGACGGCGGCGACCGCGAAGGGCAGCCGCAGGTCGACCGTCCCCAGCGCCCCACCGACGAGCGCCGCCCCGGTGGTGACCATGTAGGCGTTGCGGGAGATGCGCGCCTCGGTCGATTCGAAGGCGGCGGTACTGCCCAGCGCCTCGCGGGTGTCGAAGTGCAGGGCCACGTCGGTCCCGGAGCGGAAGGCGAACGATGCCGCCACCAGGCTCTGGGCCACGGCGAACGCGAGGAACGAATCGCCGCCCACGAACAGGAGGTGGGCGGCCAGCAACCACAGGGCCGAGAGCCGAAGGGTGCGCACTCGACCGAAGCGGTCCGACAACCATCCCGACGGCACCTCCATGACCACGACGGCGAGGTAGTAGAGGCCGCTCAGGCGCAGAGCGCCGTCGAGCCCGAACCGGGATTGGAAGTACAGGAACCCCACCGGCAGCCACACGAAGGCACGCTCCAACAGGCGCAACCGGGCGTACCACACCAGGTTGCGTTCGAGCGTCGTGGCCATTCCCCGCAGCTTGGCACCTGGGGCGGCGACCGGGCGCCGACGACGGCGACGTCATCCCGGAAACCGGCTCCACCACCCCGGCTCTAGGCTCGCCGACCATGGACGTGTCGATCGCTTCGCTGCTGGAACCCGAGATCACCGAGCTCAACCGGCTGCCGTCACGTCCCCCGCTCGTGCCTCATCCCGATGCCGAGTCGGCCGCTGCCGGTGACCCCAGCCGGTGGTGCACCTCGCTCGACGGGTTGTGGCCCTTCCGACTGGTGGAGCATCCCGACCGGGCGCCGGCCGGCTGGTTCGACCCGGGCCACGACGATCACGACTGGTCCACGGCAGTGGTTCCCGGGTGCTGGACCCGCCAGGGAACGAACGATCCGCCCATCTACACCAACATCGTGATGCCTTGGCCGCTGGACCCGCCGGCGTGGCCGGACACCAATCCCACCGGCCTCTATCGGCGATCGTTCCGCCTGCCCGGGGGGTGGGCCCGGCGGCGCACCGTGCTGTCGCTGGGTGGCTTCGAGAGTGTGGCCCTCGTGTGGTGCAACGGCACGTTCGTCGGCATGGGCAAGGACAGCCGTCTGGCCTCGGAGTTCGATCTCACCGCGTACGTGTCGTCGGGTGAGAACACCCTGGCGGTCATGGTGATCCGGTGGTCCGACGCCACGTGGATCGAAGATCAGGACCACTGGTTCCACGCCGGGTTGCATCGCCGC
>JAOUEE010000492.1 GCA_029858875.1 Acidimicrobiia bacterium | reverse complement strand
TGGAGGCGATGCGGCCCGGATCGCTGGCCAAGCGCGGACTGGGCTATGAGGTGCTCAAGGAGATCAACCCGCAGATCGTGTTCTGCACCCTGTCGGGCTACGGCGCCACCGGCCCGTACAAGGACATGCCCAGCCACGGCATCGCCTACGACACCTGGGCCGGCATCGTCCAACCCGTGGAGGACGGGGAGGGCTTTGTCCGCATCCCCCGCGAGATGCCCAACATCGGCATCAACGTCGGCCCCATGCTGGGTGCCGTGGGGATACTGGCCGGGGTGATCCAGGCGCGTGAGACGGGCGAGGGGTGCGCCATGGAGCTGGCCCAGAGCGACGCGGCCGCCTACATGGACTGGTATCGCATCGAGTCCGAGCTGGCCTACCGGCGGCCGGCCGATGTGGTCACCGGAAACGCCTCCGACGACTACGAACGTCGCCCCGCGGGGCTGGCCGGCATGTGGGAAGGCGTCCGCTACCAGATGTATGCCTCGTCCGACGGGCACGTGCTGTTCATGGCATCCGAGCAGGCCTTCTGGAAGAACTTCTGCGACGGGGTCGGGCGGTCCGACCTGTTCGAGCGCTGGCCCGGCTCGACCTACGCCGACCATGCCCGGGGCAACATCGAGCTCCAGCGCGAGCTGGCAGACATCTTCGCCACCAGGACAAGCGAGCAATGGCTCGACTTCGCCACCGAGCACAACACCCCCATCGGACCCTGCAACACGCCGGCCACCATCGACGCCGATCCCCAGTTCCAGCACCGCATGCCGTTGTTCACGTCGGAGCAGCTGGGCGCCGAGCAACTGCCCCTTCCCGTCAACGTGGTGGGCCGGGAGCGGCGGGTGCCGACCAAGGCTCCCGAAGTCGGCCAGCACACCGACGAGGTGATGCGCTCGGTGCTGGGGTGGTCCGATGCCCAGATCGCCGAGGTCCGCGCGGCCGGCGGCTTCGGCTGACCAACCCCACCCCACCACCCGATGCCGGGAAGATGACACCGGGTGCGGCGGCGGGCGCGGCCAGACTGGTGCCATGCTGTCGGCGTCCACCCCCGATCCGCCCTACTACGCAGTGATCTTCACCAACATCCACACGGGAATCGACGTGGATGCCTACGAGGCCGCAGCGGAGAGGATGGAACGCCTGGCCGCCGAGCAGCCGGGTTTCCGCGGTGTCGAGTCGGCGCGCGGCGCCGACGGGCTGGGGATCACCGTGTCGTACTGGGACAGCGAGGAGGCCATCGCCGCCTGGAAGGCTCAGGTCGATCATCGCCAGGCCCAAGCCGATGGACAGGATCGCTGGTACCAGCACTACGTCACCCGGGTGGCCAAGGTCGAGCGGGCCTACCGGTTCCCCGCTCCCTGACGGTCAGCCCACCGACGCACTCGTGCCGCGACCGTGGGCCGCGCGATGATCGGCACCATGCTGCGCCCCGACGATCCCTCGCTCGGCCCCACGACCGTCACCGTCGGATGCGTGAACTTCCCCGGGGCGTACCGAGACAAGGACGCCGCGCTGGCCTTGATCCTGGCCCGGGTGACCGAGGCCGCCGATCAGGGGTGCGACCTGGTGATCTTCCCCGAACTGGCGCTCAACAGCTGGGGCGGCTGCGCCGAGTGCGCCGCCACACACCAGCCCTGCGACTGGCATCGCACCCAGGCCGAGGTGGCCGACGGAGCGGCGGCCGCGGCCATCGCGACCGCGGCCCACGAACACGGCATCCACGTCATCTACGGCTTCGAGGAGCGCGACACCGACGACGACGGCACGATCTACAACTCGGCGAACCTCATCGCGCCCGAAGGTCTGATCGGTACCTACCGCAAGCTCCATCTGGGCATCCCGCTCGAGACGGACCGCTTCACCCCAGGAGCTGCGCTACCGGTGTTCGAAACGGCACTGGGGCCCATCGGCATCTCGATCTGTTACGACTTCTACAACAACCCCGAGCTGTGCCGAGTGCTGGCCCTGAAGGGCGCCAGGCTGTTGGTCAACCCCACCGGCCGCTCCGATCTGCCCCGGGCCCGCGAACACCTCGAGGCGGCCACGCTGGTACGAGCCCACGAGAACCTGGTGTTCGCGGCATCGGCCAACCGGGTGGGTGACGCCCACGGGGCCCCGACGTGGGCCGGCGGCAGCGTGATCGCAGGCACGACCTTCCCCGGCTTCGCGACGGTGCTGGCCCGAGCCGGCACCGACGAGGAGCTCATCGTGGCCGACCTCGACTTCGTGGCCATGGCCCGCTGGTACGACATCCTGCCCTGGCGCGAGTGGCGGGCCGGCCCGCAGCAGTCCATCACCCGACTGGTGGCCGCCGAGCTGGCCCAGCT
>JAOUEE010000137.1 GCA_029858875.1 Acidimicrobiia bacterium | reverse complement strand
GGTGTGTGCTCGGGGGAGTACCCGATGCGAGCCCGCACCTCGGGGCCCGAGTCGGCCGGCGACATCCCCAGCACCTGGAGGGTCCCGCCGTCAGGTGGGTGCAGACCCAGGATCATGCCCATGAGCGTGGTCTTCCCGGCACCATTGGTGCCCAGCAGGCCGGTGATGCCTTCCTCGACGGCGAAGTCGACACCGGAGAGCACCGGGGTGGCGCCCCAGGCCTTGGTGACCCCCTGCCCGCTGATGATGCTCATGGCAACCTCATGGCCGAGTCATGCTTCCTCATCGGGAGCAGCGGTGAGGGCCACCGGACGCAGCGTGAGGCACTGCGAGACGTCGCTGTCCACCGGACAGGAGTGGGGGACGATCTGGAAGATCTCGAGGTCGTTGGATCCGGGTCGGACCGTATCGGGCACCACGGTGGCCCAGAACCGGTGGGTGTCGTCCTTTTGTTTGGACTGGCCCCACATCGCCACCGTGCCGTTGACCGCCACCGCGAAGTCGGTTGGCTCCTGGGGCGCCACCAAGCCGCTGACATACACCGGTAGCTGGTCCTGGTCGGGGTCATAGGATGCGAGCTCGTCCGCGTGCTCGACGGCGATGGTGAAGGCCGACGGCTCAGCGATGGCGAAGTCCCGTAGCGGGCGGCCCACCAGGCCACCGTACGCGCCCCACTGGTACAGGCGAAGTCCGGGGTCGGGGCCGGCGGCCACCACCGGGTCGGCGTCGAGCAGCGCCCGGTATCCAGCGGCACCGTCGATGGTGGCGAACCGGCCCTGGTCGGGCTCGCGGGTGTTCAGACTCCAGTCCGAGAACAACCGCTCCTCTTCGGTGCGCGGCTGGCCCACCGGCTCGCCGTCGAGCGGCCATGGTGACTCGGCGCCCACGCCGGCGACCATCGTGGGGACCACGTCGAGCGTGGTGGTGGGACGCTCGTCGATGGTGCCGGTGGTCTGACCGGGTTCCTTGACGAAGAAGGGGACCCACGCCACGGCATCGTCGTTGGCCGTGCCCAGCCCGCGGATGGGATCGTTGGCCTGGAAGGAGACGCCGTGGTCGGCGGTGACGATCACCAGCGCGTTGTCCCACCGGTCTCGTTCGCGCAGCGTGGCCATGATGTTGGCGAGCTGACGGTCCGTGAACTGGAGCTGCATGAGGTGCCGCTGCTGACCGGCCAGACGGGCGGTGTCGTCGGCCCAGGAGTACTCCGCGCCGAGGCCTTCGGCCACGATGGGCGCGTCGTAGCGGCGACCATCGGGTGTTCGCCACCAGGGCTGATGGGGCCACAGGGCGTGGAGCACGGCCAGTTGTGGTCGGTCCGGGTCATCGGGTTCGATGCCGTCGAGCCAAGCATCGATCTTCTCATCGGCGGTGGGATCACTCTGACGAGGCTGGAAGTCGATGACCTCCTCGGTCGGTTCGTCGGCCGACGAGAACCGCCACCAGACGTCACGGGCGTCGTCGATGAGCGAGCCCACCGTGCCCCCGGTCTCGGTGGTGCACAGCGCGGCCGGGCACAGTTGCGTGACCGACTCGTGGGCGTGGACGTCGTGCGTGCCCCCGAACAGGGTGAACACGTTCTGGGGGTGGTCGGCCAGCAGAGGGAGCACCTCGTCGCCCTCGCCGGCCTCGGGTGGGAGGCGCCCGGTGAGCAGCGCGGGAACGGCGGTGGGGGTCGTGGGGGAGATCGACGTGGCGTTGCGGTACCACGTGGACTGGTCGGCCAGCTCGGCGAAGGCCGGCCACAGCTCGGCGTCGACCTCGTTGTTCTCGTCGAGCAGCGAGCGGGTGGGGAGCTCGTCGAACACGAGCAGCACGATGTCGGTCGGCGTGGTCATGTCCAGCTGCGCGGCGTCGGCCGTACCGTCGGCGAACACCAGCCCTGAGGCCGGCGACAGGAAGAGGAAGTTGGCGGCGAACAGGATCGGAGCGATGGCCAGGTAGCGCAGCCCGGTGCCCAACCGATCGGCGGAACGGGCCCGGAGGAACACGCCGGCGAGGGCCGCCACCGCCCCGACGGTGAGCAGGGCGATCCCGCTGACCGACGTGAAATCCTTCACCAGCTGGAGCACGAACAGGCCGATGAGCAAGCCCACCAGGCTGTGATGGACCACGGAGCCCCAGTGCGGGTCGATCAGGTCGATCGCGGACTCGGCTGCCCAGAGGACCAGCGGCGGGACCAGCACCACCAACGAGGTGAAGACGAACAGGTCCGTGCCCGTCGTGCGCCGAAAGACCAGATCGGTGGCGTTGTCGCCGAAGGTCGACAGGACGGGCTGGGCCACGGTGAGACCACACAGCGCCACCAGCTCGGCGAAACGGCCGAGTCGTCGTCTCGCGGTGGGTCCCATCTGCGCCGATCGTAGGGCCCGTCTGCGACAATTCGGTGTCAGCGGCCACCGGGGCGGCCGGTAGGATCCCGGCCATGGCAGAGGACATGCGGCCCCGATCCCACGAAGTCACCGACGGACCCAGCCGGGCGCCGGCTCGGGCCATGTTGCGGGCGGTGGGCATGACCGACGACGACTTCTCCAAGGCCCAGGTGGGCGTCGCCTCGTCGTGGAACGAGGTGACCCCGTGCAACATGCCGCTGAGTCGCCTGGCCCAGCAGGCCAAGGCCGGCGTCCGTGAGGCCGGCGGCTTTCCCATCGAGTTCAACACCATCGCCGTCAGCGACGGGATCTCCATGGGCCACGAGGGGATGCGGGCTTCGCTGGTGAGCCGGGAGATCATCGCCGACTCGGTCGAATGCGTGATGCACGCCGAGCGCTTCGACGCCATGGTCAACTTCGCCGGTTGCGACAAGTCGCTGCCCGGCATGCTCATGGCTGCGGCTCGCCTCGATCTGCCCAGCGTCTTCGTGTACGGCGGGTCGATCATGCCCGGCCACCTCGGGGACCAGGTGCTCGACATCGTGTCGGTGTTCGAGGCCGTGGGTGCTCATGCCGTGGGTGACATCGACGACGCCGAGCTCGATGCCATCGAGCGCAACGCCTGCCCCACCGAAGGCGCGTGCGCGGGCATGTTCACGGCCAACACCATGGCCGCCATCGGCGAGGCGTTGGGCATGTCGCTCCCCGGCTCGGCGTCCGCCGCGGCCATCGACGAGCGCCGTGGTCAGTACGCCTTCGCTTCGGGAACGGCCGTCATGGGGCTGCTCCGCCAGGACATCCGCCCTCGACAGATCCTCACCGAGGCCGCCTTCGAGAACGCCATCGCCGTCACCATGGCTCTCGGCGGTTCCACCAACGCGGTGCTGCACCTGTTGGCCATCGCCCACGAGGCCGACGTGCGCCTCGAGCTGCACGACTTCAACCGTATCGGTGCCCGGGTGCCGCACCTGGCCGACACCAAGCCGCACGGCAAGTACCACATGTACGACATCGACCGTGTCGGTGGTGTACCGGTGGTGATGCAGATGCTGCTGGACGAGGGGCTGCTCCACGGCGACGAGATCACCGTCACCGGTCACACGGTGGCCGAGAACCTGGCCCTGGTCGATCCGCCGGCGCCCGACGGCGAGGTGATCCGCCGGTTCGCCGACCCCCTCCACGCGATCGGTGGGCTGACCATCCTCACCGGATCCCTCGCGCCACTCGGGTCGGTGCTGAAGGTGGCCGGCATCGACTTCGACCACTTCGAGGGCCCGGCACGGGTGTTCGACGGAGAGGACTCGGCCATGCAGGCCGTGCTCGGCGATCACATCAACCCCGGCGATGTCGTGGTCATACGCCACGAGGGCCCCAAAGGGGGCCCCGGCATGCGCGAGATGCTGGCCATCACCGGAGCCATGAAGGGGGCCGGCCGCGGCGGCGATGCCGCTCTCATCACCGATGGTCGCTTCTCGGGGGGCACGCATGGGTTCTGCATCGGCCACGTGGCCCCCGAAGCGGCCGACGGAGGCCCCATCGCCCTGGTGGCCGAGGGCGATCTCATCCGCATCGACGTGCGCGACCACAGCATCGAGCTGGTGGTCGACGACGACGTGTTGGCCACCCGCCGGGCCGAGCTCCGCCAACCGGAGCCCCGCTACACCCAGGGATTCCTGGCCAAGTACGCCCGTTTGGCCCAGGGCGCGGAGAAGGGCGCCATCACCCTGGCGTGACCCCGGACGGGACTCGGCACGAATTGGTCAGTTCGGTGGTGGATCGTGCCGATGGGATCGTCATGCGCCTTCGTCGTGTCCTTCTTCCGCTGCTCGTGATCCTGGCCCTGATGGCCACGGCCTGCGGCTCGACCTCCTTCGACAACGTGGCTGCCGACGACCAGGCCGGCACCTCCGACGGGGGCGACGCCGAGACGCCGTCGACGCCGGCCGACGGTGAGGCCGGTGACGATGCCGGACCGAGCACAACCGCCGCCCGGCCCGACGACGATGGTGGGCCGACCAGCACCGACGCCGGCTCCGACGGCGACCAGACGACCGATCGGCATCCCGATGCCCAGCGATTGGAGCAGGCCGCATTCGCCACCTCCGACGAGAGCTACCGGGCCGAGATGTTCATGGTGATGTCGATGGGCGCCCAGGGCCTGGACTTCGACATGGGCTCCGATACGACGCCGATCGCCAACATCGCCTACGACGGCGACAACACCGCCATGAGCATGGACCTCGGCGTGATGCTGGGGGAGCTGTTCGGTCAACTGGGCGTCTCCGGCCTGGGGGTGGGACTGGACGCGGATGATCTCCGGATGGACATGGTGATGACCGACGACACCATGTACCTGCACTCGCCCTTCCTCGGCCTGCCCGGCGCCGCATCCGGCGCCGACGCCGCCTGGATGCAGGCTGCGGCCGACGGCTGGGTCTCGATCTCCATCGAGGGATTGACCGCCAGCGAGGCGTTGGCCGACTTCGGTGAGGTGTCGGGCCTGGGCACCACCACCGGCGTGGACCAGTTCTTCAGCCTGCTCGACCAGGTCGACGACGTCGAGCCGCTCGGGCCCTCGCAGGTGCGGGGTTCGGACGTCGAGGGCTACCGGGTGACGGTGTCGATCGAGGAGCTGATGGCCCTCCAGGGCGCCAGCGCCGAGGATCTCCTGGGTCCCGAGTTCGTGGACCTCTTCGAGGACTTCGCCTACACCTTCGATGCCTTCGTCGATGATGAGGGTCGACTGCACGCCATCGACGTGGTGATGGACGAGTCGCTGTTCGACTCGTTCGCCGATCAGCTGGGCGACGAGTCGATGGGTGATTTCACGTTCGAGATGTCGATGCGGCTCGAGCTCTTCGACCACGGCAGCGACGAGATCGACGTCCCGGCCCCGTTCGGGGCGGTCGACGTCACCGAGCAGTTCCTGGCCTCGGTGCCCACCGGCTCGTTCGATGAGGTCGAGGACCTGCTCAACTAGGACCGATCGTCCAGCCAGCGCCGATAGCGGTCGGGGTCGGTCCAGGCACCGGTGGATCGATCGAAGCGGCGAGCCTCGACCGACATCGCCTCGTAGGCCCCGTCTCGCGCCAGCGTCGACGACACGGTGGTGACGGCCGGGTCGATGTCGAGTCGCAGCGCCGGCGGCACCGTGAAGCCGGCACGGGGAGCCACCGCGATCGTGGGCAGCGACGCCAGCGCCCGGTCGCGGTGCGCGATGTCGGTGTAGAACGCGACGTCGTGGATCTGCTCCCACTTGTCGGCACCCATGATCACCACGTCGTATCCGGCGGAGATGTCGGCGACGAGCTGCTTGTGGGTCGTGGCCACCGACAGCCACGGATGGCGAGCGGCCTCGGCGGCCAAAACCTGCATCCGATCGACGAACCGGGGCAGCGAGGCGGCTTCCTTGGCCAGGGCGACTTCGGAGACGATCCAGACCACCTCGTCGAGCTCGTGGGCGCGTTGCGCCGCCCGAGCGATGGCCACATGGGCGACGGTCGGCGGATTGAACGACCCCGGATATGCCCCGCGGCGTCGAGTGCGCATGCCGCTATACTGCCCGCATCATGCATCGGATTTCGGTACTCGTAGGGCCCTAGCGCACGGTCGACCCGATTTTCCCCGTGCGCGTTTCGACCTCCCGAGGGGGGGTCGTTGTAGTTTTGGCCGGGTTTCACCACTGGAGATGGACATGACGACGAACGGGGGCGAGGCCCTCATCAAGTCACTCGAGAACGAGGGGGTCGAGGTGATCTTCGGCCTTCCCGGTGGTGCCATCCTGCCCGTATACGACCCGATCCTCGACTCGTCGATCCGCCACATCCTGGTCCGCCACGAGCAGGGTGCCGGCCACATGGCCGAGGGATACGCCCACGCCACCGGCAAGCCCGGGGTGGCCATGGTCACCAGTGGGCCCGCTGCCACCAACATCGTCACGCCGTTGTGCGATGCCTACATGGACTCGGTCCCGATGGTGTGCATCACCGGTCAGGTGCCCTATGCGGCAATCGGCACCGACGCCTTCCAGGAATGCGACACCACCGGCATCACCATGTCGGTCACCAAGCACAACTTCCTGGTCACCGAGGCGGCCGACATCCCCCAGATCATCCACGACGCCTTCCACATCGCCACGACGGGCCGGCCCGGTCCGGTGCTGGTCGACATCCCCAAGGACATCGTCGATCCGGGCAACCCCCGGTCGGCCATGGAGTGGTACGAGCCCTCGGGACCGCAACTGCCCGGATACAACCCGGTCACCGTCCCTGATCCGGCCCTGGTGGCCGAGGCCGCCACGCTCATCCGGGCTGCCGAGCGGCCGGTGGTCTACGCCGGTGGGGGCATCCTCAAGGCACGTGGCGCCGAAGCGTTGCGCCGACTGGTCGAGCTCACCGACATCCCCACCGTCACCACGTTGATGGCCCGCGGCGCCCTGCCCGACGACCACCCCTTGTGCCTGGGCATGCCGGGCATGCACGGCAACTACACGGCGGTCACCGCCATGCAGGAGGCCGACCTGCTGATCGCCCTGGGTGCCCGGTTCGACGACCGCGTCACGGGTCGACTCGACGGCTTCGCGCCCGATGCCAAGATCATCCACGTCGACATCGATCCGGCCGAGCTGAACAAGGTGCGGCCGGCGAACGTGGGCATCCGAGGCGACTGCCGCCTGACCATCGAAGCACTGGTCGAGGCGCTGGGCGTCGACGTGGTGGACCAGGGCATCGACCGCGCACCGTGGAAGCAGCGGATCTCGGGCTGGCAGGAGCGCTTCCCGCTGACATACGAGCAATCCGCGCCGGGTGAGGCGCTCAAGCCCCAGTTCGTGTTGGAGAAGCTGCGCGATGGCAGCCCGCGCGACACCATCGTGGCCAGTGGGGTGGGCCAGCACCAGATGTGGACCAGCCAGTTCTGGAACTTCGAGCAGCCCTACACCTGGATCAACTCGGGCGGCCTGGGCACCATGGGCTTTTCCATACCCGCCGCCATCGGGGCCAAGGTCGGCATGCCCGACCGCACCGTCTGGGCCGTCGACGGTGACGGCTGCTTCCAGATGACAGCCCAGGAACTGGTCACCGCCACCGTCGAACGCATCCCCATCAAGGTGGCATTGATCAACAACGGGTACCTGGGCATGGTGCGTCAGTGGCAGGAGATGTTCTACGACGAGCGCTTCAGCGAGGTCGAGCTGGGCCGGACGGTGCCCGACTACGTGAAGTGGGCCGAGGCCATGGGCTGCGAGGCCATCCGAGCCGAGGCGCCCGAGGAAGTGGAGCCGGCCGTCGCCAAGGCCAACGAGATCAACGATCGACCAGTGGTCGTCGAGTTCCGCTGCGACGAGCGGGAGATGGTCTTCCCCATGGTGCCGGCCGGCAAGACCAACAGCGAGCTCCTCGTCGATCCGTCCCAGGAGGACCAACCCCGATGACCGCCGAGCGCTTCCACACCGTCGTCGTCAAGGTCGAGAACAAGGCCGGGGTCCTGGCCCGGGTGGCCGGTCTGTTCGCCCGCCGGGGATTCAACATCGAGTCCCTTGCCGTGGCCCCCACCGACGACGAACGGTTCAGTCGCATCACCTTCACCGTCGATGTCGCCTCGGCTCCGCTCGAGCAGGTCGTCAAGCAGCTCGACAAGCTGGTCAACGTCGTCGACATCCGTGAGCTCGATGCGGCCACCGCGGTCGAGCGAGAGCTCATGCTGATCGTGGTCGCCGCAGCCCCCGAGCGCCGCAGCGAGCTGTTGGACCTGGTTCGGATCTTCAAGGCCAAGGTGCTCAGCGTCGGACCGGACAAGATGATGGTGTCCCTCAGCGGTCGACCCGACCGCATCGACGATTTCGAGGCGCTGCTCGAGCCCTTCGGCATCGTCGAGATCCAGCGCACCGGACGGGTGGCCCTGCGCCGACTCGACAGCTCAGCGATCGACGAGACCCCCGAAGTTCCCTGACCGGGCCGCATCCCGGTCGTCATCACCACCCACAACACAGGAGTCCCTCCGTGGCCGCAAACGTCTACTACGAAGCCGATGCCGACCGCTCGGTCATCGCCGACCGGAAGGTCGCTGTCCTGGGCTATGGCTCGCAGGGCCATGCCCACGCCCTCAACCTGAAGGAGTCCGGCATCGACGTGCGGGTCGGCTTGCGGGAGGGGTCGGCGTCGGTGGCCAAGGCGCAGGCGGCCGGGCTGGCGGTGGCCCCCATCGCCGACGCGGTGGCCGAGGCCGACCTCATCATGATCCTGCTCCCCGACACCGAGCAGGCCGAGATCTACGAGACCCACATCGCCCCCCACCTCGACGACGGTGATGCGCTGTTCTTCGCCCACGGCTTCAACATCCGGTTCGACCTGATCAAGCCGCCGGCCAACGTCGACGTCTGCATGGTCGCACCCAAGGGTCCGGGCCACCTCGTGCGTCGAACCTACGTCGAAGGCGGCGGTGTGCCCTGTCTGATCGCCGTCGAACAGGACGGCTCGGGATCGGCCAAAGCATTGGCCCTGGCCTACGCCGATGCCATCGGCGGGGCGCGGGCCGGGGTGATCGAGACCACGTTCACCGAGGAGTGCGAGACCGACCTCTTCGGCGAGCAGGTGGTGCTGTGTGGCGGGCTCACCGAGCTGGTGCGCAGCGCCTTCGACACGCTGGTGAACGCGGGCTATCAGCCCGAGATCTGCTATTTCGAGTGCCTCCACGAGCTGAAGCTCATCGTCGACCTCATGTACGAAGAGGGCATCGCGGGTATGCGCTACTCGGTGTCGGACACGGCCGAGTACGGCGACCTCACCCGGGGTCCCCGCATCATCAACGACGCCGTGCGGGCCGAGATGGCCACCGTGCTCGCCGAGATCCAGGACGGAACCTTCGCCCGCGAATGGGTCGACGAGTCGAAATCGGGGCGGCAGAACTTCCACCGCCTCGAGGCCGCCGGTCACGATCACGGGATCGAGCAGGTCGGCCGAGGCCTACGGGCCATGATGCCCTGGATCAACCAGGGCAAGCAGAGCGTGCAGGACGCCAGCGGAGGGCAGGGCTGATCTTCGCCGCGGGTGCGGATCCGTCGCTGACGCTCCTCGACCGCACTGCGGGACGCGAGCGCCTTTTCGCCCGGCCGGCGGAGCCGGTCCGGGCTGCCGGCTGACGCTGTTCGACCGCACTGCGGGACGCGAGCGCCTTTTCGCCCGGCC
>JAOUEE010000491.1 GCA_029858875.1 Acidimicrobiia bacterium | reverse complement strand
GAGTTCGATGCGCTGGTCCCGGCCCTGCCCACCGAGCAACTCGTGCAGGCGCTCACCGGCGACACCGAGGATCCCACCGGCCGCATCATCGACATCGTGGCCCCGCTGGCCAAGGGGCAGCGGACCATGGTGGTCGGATCGCCAGCCACCGATGCGTCGGCCATCCTGAAGTCCATCACCCGCTCCATCGAGGCCAACAACCCCGAGGTGCACATCATCGTGCTCCTGGTCGACGAGCGTCCCGAGGACGCCATCGACTTCAAGCGTCACCTGGGCAAGGGCGAGGTGCAGGCCTCCACCTTCGATCGACCGGCGGACGAGCACGTGCTGGTGGCCGAGATGACGATCGAACGGGCCAAGCGGATGACGGAGTTCGGCGCCGACGTGTGCGTCGTGATGAACGGAATCAGCCGCCTGGCCCGGGCCTACGATGCCGTGGCTCCCTCGGCCGGGCGCAGCAACCGTCCGGTCGCGATCGACCCGTGGGCCGTCTATCAGACCAAGAAGTTCCTCGGTGCGGCGCGCAACGTCGACGGCGGCGGCTCGCTGACCGTCATCGCAACGGTGGACAGCGGTGGCTCCGACGCCGACCGGGTCATCCTCGAACAGGTCGCCGACACGGCGGGAGCCGTGCTGCGCCTCGACGACCGGGCCGCCCATCTCCAGATCCGACCGCCCGTGGACCCGGTTGCCTCGGGTACCCGCCACCTCGAGGCGATCCTCGATGGCGCCCGCCTGGAGCAGAACCGCAGCCTCCGGCGAGCTCTGGCCGAGGCGGGCGATGATGCCCTCGGCTCCCTGCTCACTCAGCTGACCGCCACCTCGAACAACACCGAGCTCGATCCAGCCCGCCTGGGTTGAGAACGAAGCACGAACTCCTAGGATTGACCTTCGCTATGAAGCCCGACATCCATCCCCAGTACCGCCCGGTGGTCTTCCAGGACCAGTCGGCCGGCACGGCGTTCATCACCCGGTCCACCATCGAGACCGCTGACACCATCGAGTGGGACGACGGCAACACCTATCCGTTGGCCAAGGTCGAGATCTCCAGTGCCAGTCATCCCTTCTTCACCGGCACCATGAAGATCGTCGACACCGCCGGCCGGGTCGAGCGCTTCGAGCGTCGCTACGGCAAGCGACGCAAGAGCTGACCAGCCGGAACGCTGAGCATCGACCGGGATCGCCGGCAGGCCCTCCACGGCGGCCTGGTGCGGGCCTTCGCCCGACGCCATCTCCACTTCGGCGATGATGTCGAGCCCAGCGGCTTCCCCGACGGTGCCGCCCTCTCGAGTGGCTCCCGCGGCGTGGTCTATCGCACCGGTGACGGGCGCCATGCGCTGGGACCGGCCCTCGCGTGGGCCGGGCGCCGTGACGTGCGCGAGCTGCATCTGCTGATCGATCACGACGGTGGTGATCTGGCTCGCCGAGCCCGACTGCTCGGTGGTGCGGCCTCGGTCTGGCGGATGGCCGGTGACCGGGCCGAACCCGTCGAAGCGTCGCCGCGGTCGCCCGAGACCGGGCCGCCACCCGACATCGGTCACCTGGTGGCGGTCATCGAGCGACACGGGCTCGAAGCGGTCGCCGAGCACGGAGTGGTGACGGCCGAGCTGTCGGGACTGGAGATCGCTCGTATCGAGGATCGGGGCGACGGGCCCCGGATCGAGGTCGGTGTCGGCCGGTTCGACCGCGAGGCCGGTGAACTGCTGCGCCAGCACCACGACGTCGACGCTCGCATGGCCGATGCCCTGCTCGAGGTCGGCCCCTACCGGCAGCGGGGCGCCGAGCCCCACCCGGTGAACCGTCTGAGTCGCGAGCGGTGGTTGCGCTCGATCGCGGTGGCCGACCCGACTGCGGTCGATCTGGTCGAGCTCCGCCCGGTGTCGCCGGCCCGGCCCCGACCCGATCTCCGCCAGGCGGTGGCCGCCCCCGGGGTGGGACGGGACCAGCACGGCGCTCGGGTGCTGGTCCTGTTCTCGGCCGGCGTCGACCTGGACGTCGTGCCCCATGCCGCCGATCTCGTCGACCGCGAGCAGGTCGACCAGGTGCGCTTCGTGTCGCTCGAACGAGATCAGCTCGAGCCCATCCGCCGAATGGCCCGATACCTGCCGGTACCCAACGACTTCCTGGCCATCGACCCTCCGTGGCCCGTATGATCACCGACGTAGCCTGAACACATGGTGGACCTCGCCGACCGGATGGCCGTGCTGCGCGCCGAGCTGCAAGAGCTGGAAGCGCGTCTGGCCGACCCGGAGCTGCACGCCGATCAGGAGCGAGCCACGGCCACGCTGCGGCGACACAAGGACCTGGCCGCGATCGTCGGTACGGCTGATCGGCTCGATCAGGCCACCGACG
>JAOUEE010000135.1 GCA_029858875.1 Acidimicrobiia bacterium | reverse complement strand
CATCCCTGCAGTACCGGACCCACCTCGATTGGGATCAGCCGATTCACCAGCACCGCATCGATCCCGTAGCCGAACAGGGCCAGGTAACCGTGGGTGCGACGAGCCTCGGACAGCACCACCTTCTCCGGGGTGGTCACGAGGCGGACGCTGGTTCGGGTGGTGTCGGTGAGGAGCTGCCGCACCTGTTCGAGGGCGACGGTGAAGCGGTCGGCCGCGGCGAAGACATCGTCGTCGGGGACCGGTGCGTCCGACAGTCGCTGGACGAGCGGACCGACGATGCGACTGAGACGGCGGCTGGGTGGGAGCACCCGATCCACGTACCAGCCCAACACGGCGGGCAGGGACAGCAGCCGGATGGTCTCGGCGGTCGGGCCACAATCGACGATCACGACGTCGTAGTCACCCGAGCCGGCCAGCTCCAGCACATCGGTCAGGGCGAACAACTCGTCCATCCCCGGAAGCACGGCCAGTTCCTCGGCTTCGAGTGTGGTGGCGCCGGTCCAGGCCAGGACGTCCACGAACCAGGAGCGGATGCTCTCCCACGATGCTTCCAGCCGGTTGCGCGCATCGGGCTCGTACACGGTGAGGCCTGGCATGACGGTGGCTCGCTCGCCGTCGAGCTCGGTGGCGAAGACATCGGCCAGCGAGTGAGCGGGATCGGAGGAGACGATCATCACCCGCTGACCCTGATCGGCACAGGCCACCGCGGTTGCGGCGGCCAGGGTGCTCTTGCCCACGCCCCCCTTGCCGGTGAAGACGAGGACGCGGGTCGACGCCACTAGGCGACCAGACCGGCCTCGACCCGGGACTTGAGCTCGTCGATGGCGGTGTGGACGATCTTGCCCTCGGCCCGTCGGCGGACGAATCCGGGGATGGGCACGGCGAGGTCCACCGAGAGGTAGTAGGTGACTCGGCAGACGTCGGGTTCGCCGTCGATGGACGCGAACTCGTATTCGCCGTCGAGCCGCTTC
The DNA here is from genome assembly GCA_029858875.1 of Acidimicrobiia bacterium. Classification (GTDB taxonomy): domain Bacteria; phylum Actinomycetota; class Acidimicrobiia; order Acidimicrobiales; family SHLQ01; genus JAOUEE01. The sequence continues at coordinate 8,728 of JAOUEE010000135.1, read as the reverse complement.
ATGACGTCGCCCTCCATCAGCCGCCACGAGATACGCAGCGGATTGGAGCCGTAGTTGTAGCGCAGCACGTAGCTGGTGCTGCGACCCATGGCCGCCGCCCGGAACTCGACCTCACTGCCCCGCCCGGCGTCGTCACGGGTGCGAATACGGGCTTCCTTGATGTCGGCCGCCCATTGCGGGTATCGCTCGTAGTCGATGGCGAGCTCGTAGCACCGCTCGGGGGAGGCAGCGACGATCGTGGTGATGGTGGTGGTTTCAGACATGGACGATCCGATTCACTGGCGTTCCCACGGCCGGTCGTCACGGGGCGACGGCCACGAGGCTGTCGGACATCGTACCGCGACGGGTCGGGTCGGGCGGCGCATCGCCCACGGCATCACTCCTCGGACGGCAGGGCCCGAGGCGGGAACGTGCCGTACCGGGCGCCCCACAGGCCGGAGAGACCCAGGCCCAGCACGGGCACGAGGATGCCGAAGGCGACGGCGGTGAACGGGGCAACGCTGGCCGCCGCCAGGGCCACGACCACCTGCACCGCGAAGGCCCCCGACAACCGCAGTCGAACCGGTGCCGGCGCACAGCCGGCCAGGAAGTAGAGCCCACCGACGCCGATGAGGACGTCGCGGCTGCGGTTGACGGCGATGAGGAAGGCGGCCAGGAAGACCACGACGCCCAGCCCGAACAGGACCAGGTCGATGATGGCAGCCACCGGACGGAACGCCGTCACCACCACCGCCACGGCCGAACTGACCACGAACAGGGCCGTGGTGGCCAGGGTCAGGGTGATCAGCGACTGGCCCTCCCGAGGCGGCTCGTTCATCGGGCCAGTCTCGCGCCGGGCCAGATGAGGACCGACACCGGCGTCGCTCACGCGAAGGCATCCTCCAGGGCGGCCTGGAGCCTGGCCGCCAGGTGGTCGTAGCCGAACTCGGCCACCGCCCGAGCGCGGGCCGCCCGCCCCATGGACCGCCGGCGATGCGGATCGGCCAGGATGGCCTCGATGGCCGCCACCGTCGCGGCGACATCGTCGCCGGGGTCGACCACCAGTCCGGTCTCGCCGTGGGTCACGGCATCGGTGGCCCCACCGCTGCGCCCTGCGACCTGCGGTACCCCGGCAGCAGCCGCCTCCACGAACACGATTCCGAAGCCCTCCTGCTCGAGCCCGCCCCAACGGATTCGGCACAGCATGGCGAACACGTCGGCCGTCCCGTACAGATCGGGGAGATCGTCACCGGCCACCCGCCCCAGCAAGGTGGTGGGCGAATCGATCCGGTCGATCAACGATTGCAGGCGACGCCGGTCGCGACCCGAGCCCGAGATCGCCACTCGCAGATCCGGGTACCGATCCGACAGCTCGGCTGCGGCTCGGATCAGCGTGTCCATGCCCTTCCGGGGCACCAGGCGGCTGACCGACACGATCAGCGGGCCATCGGGCAGGCCGAGGCGTCGCCGGGCGTCGGATCGCTGCTCGGCGTCGAGCGGGTGGAACCGATCGGTGTCGACCCCCGGGGGCACGACGACCGACGGGAGGGACCGACCGGCCGCCCGCTCGGCCTCGGCCAGCGGGTAGTCGCCGGCCGCGATGGCCAGGCCGGCGCCCCGCAGCACCCGACGAAGCAACTGACGGGTGCCCGGCAGTCGGCCGGGCACGGTGACTTCGGCGCCGTGCAGCACCACGGCGTACGGGAGCGTCAGCGACGGCCCGATGGCTCCGAGGGGCAAGGCCGGGTCCAGGACCACGAAGTCCACATCGAGCTCGTGGCCCAGGCGGTTGATGCGCCGGGACATGATCGGTGAGGGCAGCAGCACCGGCTCGGTGGCGCGGCGGACGGTGTAGGCCTGCCGGGCGTCGAACTCGGCCGCGCCCGAATGGGGCGTGGTGTACACCGTGAACGAGTCCGACGGCAGCCGCCGCCACAGTTCCCACAGGTAGTACTGGATGCCACCGACCTTGGGTGGGAAGTCGTTGGTCACCAGCAGGTGTCTCATGGCGAACGCTCGCTCGACCATGCCGCCAGTTCGTCGACGACGGCGGGCGACTGGTCGCCGTCGAGCACCGTCAACAGATCGGCGCGGTCGATGGCGGCCGCGGCCCAGGCGGCGTGGGCCCGCAACAGATCATCGTCGTCGATCAGGTAGCGCATCAGGCAGTCGATGGTGGCCGGGTCGTCACCCCGTCCGACGTTGCCCAGCACGACCAGTGCGTTGCGGCGCAGGTAGCGGGCCTGGCGCCCGGGGATGTACCAGCGACCGTGCCGCTCCAGCAGCTCGTCGTCGGTGGCGTGGAGCAGGTCGAGCACATCGATCCACGCCGCCTGGTCGGTCCGTCCCACCGCGTGCGGATGGCGGCGATTGGGCGGGCAGACCTCTTGGCAGTCATCGCACCCGTACAGCCGGTGGCCGAGGGCCTGGCGATGCCGCCGAGGGAACGAGCCCTTGGCCTGCACCAACCAGGCCAGGCACTCCCGCGCGTCCACCACACCGGGTGCCACGATGGCCCCGGTTGGGCATCCGTCGAGGCAGCGCCGGCAGGCGCCGCACCCGTCGGGAACGAGGTCGTCGGCCGGGACCAGGTCGGCATCGGTCAGGACCGATCCCAGCACGACCCAGCTCCCCGAGCCGGGCACCAGGATGTTGGCGTTCTTGCCGTACCAGCCGAGCCCGGCCCGCCGGGCCGCCTCGCGGTCGTGCAGGGCGTTGTCGTCCACCAGCAGGCGGGCCCGGTGGCCGTCGGCCCTCAACCGGGCCCCGACCACGCCCAAGGCCTGGCGCAGGTGGTCGTAGCAACCGTCCTGCGCGTACCGGGCGACGAACCCGTGCGGCCCGACCGGCGGCGGGGAGTCGTCCACCACGTAGCCCACGGCGCCCACCACCAGCGACCGGGCGCCGGGCAGGGAGCGGGTCGGGTCGGCCGACACCGCGGGGCGGCGGTACGTGAACGACATGCCCGCATGCAGGCCCTCGGCCTTGCGGCGCTCGAGCTCGATACGGGTCTCGGTGAACGGCTCGGCCCGGCAGACGCCAACAGCCGCCAGGCCGGCCTGGCGGCCCAGCTCGAGCAGGTCGTCGGTATACGCGCCGGGCGCGGCCGTGGCCGTCATGGCGCCATGCTCGCGCACCCGGGGGGCGGAGCCGACACCCCGTGGCGCTCAGCCGCGGTCGTCGGCCGTCCGACTGTGACGCAGGCGAGGGACCAATCCGGCCTCGCCGAGCATCCGCATGGCCCGCAGCTCGGCCAGGTCGACGACCACGGCCTCGTTCGGTTCGCGTGAGCACACATAGGACACCACGCAGTCGTCGCACACGTCGGTGTGCTGCATGGAGCAGGTGTCGCAATCGATGGTGATGGAGGAAGTCACGCCCCGACCCTACGAACGGGCTCGGACACTCTTCCCCCCACCCCAATCCGAAATCGCGTTGGTTTGTGCAACCAGTTGCGACGAAGTCACGCCAGATCGGCGTGGCCGGGGGGCGCAGGGGCGGTCTCCTCCACCGCATCGCCGTGGCCGCACCAGCGACAGATCACCGAGTCCCTCGTCTCGTCCAACAGCTCGGTGTTCTCCACCTCGAGCTCGCCGCCCACCGAGTAGTGGTGGAACTCCCGCGTGCGGCGAGTGACCACCACGTCGAAGCGGGTCAGGTTGCCGCAGGCGGTGCACCGGTACCGGGTGGCCATCGCCGGAGCGTAGGCGGCCCACCGCTCGTGTCCCCAGCCCGGTGACGACAACCCTTGACCATCGAACGTGTGTTCGTCGACAATGACGGACCATGGCCCTCGATCCCACGCACCTCACCGGCATCCAGCGATCGCTCGACGACCTGGGCACGCCCCTGCACGACGTCACGTTCTGCGTGGTCGACCTCGAAACCACGGGCGGATCGGCCGAGACCTGTTCCATCACCGAGATCGGTGCGGTCAAGCTCTGCTCCGGCCGATCGCTGGGCACGTTCCAGACCCTCGTCAACCCGGGCTGTGCCATCCCGCCCCGCATCACCGTGCTCACGGGGATCTCCGAGTCCATCGTGCACACCGCACCTCGCATCGAGGAAGCGCTGGCCGCATTCCTCGAGTTCCTGGGTGGTGCGGTGGTCGTGGGCCACAACGTCCGCTTTGATCTCCGGTTCCTCGACGCCGCCCTGCGCAGCCAACAGCGGCCCTCGCTCACCAACCGCTCGGTCGACACCTGCGCGCTGGCCCGCCGGCTGTTGGGCGAGGAAGTGCCCAACCACAAGCTGGGAACGCTGGCCAGCCGACTGCGCCTCGACCACCAACCCTCGCACCGGGCGCTCGACGACGCGCTGGCCACCGGCGATCTGCTCCACGTTCTCATCGAGCGAGCCACCGCCCTGGGCGTCACCGGACTGGACGACCTGCTCTCGCTCCCCACCATGGCCGGCCACGCCCAGGCCAAGAAGCTGCGACTCACCGACGATCTGCCCCGGGGCCCCGGCGTGTACCTCTTCAAGGACCGTCACCACAACGTGCTCTACGTGGGCAAGGCCACCAACCTGCGGGCCCGGGTGCGCTCGTACTTCTCCAGCGACACCCGCCGCAAGACCGGCGCACTGCTACGCGAGACGGCCAGCCTCGAGCACCAGCCCTGCCACACGCCTCTCGAGGCGGCGGTGCGCGAGATACGGCTGATCCACCAGCATCAGCCCCGCTACAACCGGCAGGGCAAGCGACGGGGCCGCCCCACCTACGTGAAGCTCACGCTGGGCGAGGCCTTCCCCCGGCTGAGCATCGTTCGTCAGGTGCGCGACGACGGCGCACTGTACGTGGGCCCGTTCGGCTCGCACCGAGCCGCCGCGGTCGTGGTCGACGCCATCCACGCGGCCGCGCCGCTGCGTCGATGCACCGCCCGACCCGGGCGCCAGGACCGTCCGGCCGCGTGCACGGCAGCCCAACTGGGGGTGGCCACGTGCCCGTGCAGCGGCGCGGTCACCAGCGCCCAGTACCAGCACATCATCGATCGGGTCGTCACGGGCATCGAGTCCGATCACCGGGTGCTGTTGGACCCGTTGGCCGACAAGATGGCCGAATTGGCCCGAGCCGAACGCTTCGAGGAGGCGGCCGACACGCGCGATCGGGCCGCCGCTCTCAGCCGAGCGCTCCGCCGCCGCCAGCGGGCCCAGCAGCTCCGACAGGCGGGACGTCTCATCGTCGAGGTACCGGGCATGGGCGGTGTCGAACTGCTGGCCGGTCAACTGGTCGACGCGTGGGGGGTCGATACGCCCAGTGAGGGGCGGCTGGCCCTGGCTGGTCGCATCGGCCCGGCCGACGAGTCCCTGGCCATCGACGAGGCGCTCGTCGTGGCCTCCTGGCTGCACAGCCATGCCGACCGCTCCCGGCTGATTCACGCCGAGCACGGCCTGTCCCAGTCCGCCACTCCCCTCCCCGACTTCCAGGGCGAGCGCGACCGGGCCGCCTGATCCGCCTTCCCCCACATCGCAGCCATAGGCTGACCACCCGTGCCCCGCGTCGCCCTCCTTCTGTCGCTCGCCCTGGTCGCGGCCGCATGCGCTGATGCCTGGGTGAGCGACAGCGCGCGCCAGCACGCCGCCGGGACGAGGGCGGTCGCCCTGCCGGCCACCACCACGTCCGTCGAGCCCGTGCCGGCAGCCCCGGCGTCGTATCGGGCGGCCGCCTGTCCCATGGCGCTCGACGCCGAGGATGCCGATCGCGTGCGCTGTGGCTACCTCGATGTCGCTGTCGATCGCGCCGATCCGGACGGACCGCAGGCCGCCGTGGCCGTGGCGATCATCGCCAGCTCCAGCGACGACCCACGACCTGATCCGGTGGTTCACCTCCACGGCGGTCCCGGCGGCCTGGCCCTGTCCGACTACCTCGAATGGGTCTTCCCCGAACATCCGATGCTGGCCGATCGCGACCTCATCCTGGTCGACCAGCGGGGCTCGGGCTGGTCGACGCCCTCACTTAACTGCCCGACCGCCGAGGAGTCGACCACGGTGGTGACGGCTCTGGCTGGTTGCGCCGACGACCTCGAAGATGAGGGCATCGACCTCGAGCACTTCGGTACCGACGACATCGCCGCCGACCTGGTCGATCTGCGACAGGTGCTGGAGATCGACCAGTGGAATCTGTACGGCGTGTCGTACGGAACCCGGGTGGCACTGACCGTGCTCGACCTCGACGCCGATGGTGTGCGGGCCGTGGTGCTCGACTCGCCCTACCCGCCGGTGGTGGAGGCCTACGCCGAACAGGTCCCCAACGGGCGGACTGCCATCGAGGCCCTGTTGGCCGGCTGCGCCGCCGATCCCCGCTGCGGCCCGGCATTCGGAGACCTGCGCCAGCCTCTCGCGTCGTTGTTGACGACGTTGGCCGACGACCCCGTGCCGACCACCGTCGGCGACGATGAGACACAGCCGCAGCTGCTGGTGGACGACACCGTGTTGGCCTCCGCCCTGTTCAGCGCGCTGTACGACCGGTTCCTCATCCCGGCCGTGCCGCTGGCCGTCCAGACGGCCGTCGACGGCGACCTGGCCGGCGCACTCGATCTGCTGGGCGATGCAGGAGGCTTGCAGGCACCACGCCAGGACTCCGACGAGGAGTACGAGAGCCTCTTCGAGAGCGAGCTCGGCTTCTGGGCGCCCGAATGCGCCGAGGAGATCGGTCTGACCGACCTGCCCACCATCATTGACGGAATCGACACCACCAGCGCGCTGGAGGTGGCACTGCTCGATGAAGTGCAGGAGTCGTTCACCGTGTGTGATCGCCTCGATGTCGAACCCGCCGACCCGGCGACCCAGCGGGCTGTGTTGTCCGCCGTCCCCACACTGATCCTCGTGGGTCAGTTCGATCCCATCACGCCGCCGGCCTGGGCCGACGTCACCGCCGAGTCACTGAGCGCTGCGGCCATCGCCGAGGTGCCCGGATCGGGCCATGCACCCGGCTACGAAGCCTGTCCCCGCCAGGCCATCGCCACCTTCATCGCCGACCTGGCCCTGCCGCCTGCGGCCCCGTGCCTGGCCGAGCAGCTTGCCCTGCCGTTCGATCTGGGTTGATCAGCTGTTGGCTCGCAACCGTTCGAGGGCCTGTCGGGCCCGGCCGTCGGCGATGGCGGCCAAGGCAGCCTGAACCCCGGCGCCGAGGTCGGGCGCCAACCCGGCAACCACCAGCCCCGCACCCGCATTGAGGGCGACGATGTCGCGGCGAGGCCCGGTCTCCGAGCCGGCGAAGATGGCTTCGGCGATACGGGCATTGTCGACCGGATCGCCGCCCACCAGCTCGCCGGGCTCGCAGACGGCCAGACCGACGTCGGTCGGCGCGATCTCCCGCTCCGTCATCACCCCATCGTCGAGGTCGAGTACCCGCGACGGACCGGTCAGCGAGAGCTCGTCGAGGCCGGCATGGCCGGTGACCACCATCGCCCGCTGCGAGCCGCTGGCGGCCAACACCCCCGCCATGAGGTCAGCCGTTCCGGGGTCACCGACACCGATCACCTGACGGGTGACGCGACCCGGGTGCGACAGCGGGCCGAGGATGTTGAAGACCGTGGGGATGCCCAGCTCGGCCCGCACCGGCGCGGCATGGCGCATGGCCGGATGGAAGGTGCGGGCGAAGGCGAACCCCAGCCCGACCTGCGCCACCGTGGCCGACAGCTGCTGGGATGTCTGCTCGACCTCGATGCCCAACGCCTCGAGCAGGTCGAACGACCCCGAGGTGGACGAAGCCCGCCGGTTGCCGTGCTTGCACACCACGGCGCCGGCTCCGGCCGCCACGAAGCAAGCCATGGTGGACACGTTCAGGGCGTGCTGGCGCCGGAACGGAACCCCGCCGGCACCCACGATGTCGATGGCGTCGGCCGGCAGCGACAGCGGTTCGGCGGCGTCGAGCATGGCTCGCACAAGGCCGGTGAGCTCGGCCACGGTCTCGCCCTTCAGGCGCAGGGCGACGATGAACGCGGCGATCTGAGCCGAACTGGCCTGGCCGGCCAGCACCTCGCGCAACGCACCGAACGCCTGGTCGGTGCCGAGGTCGACGCCGTCGGCCAGCGCTCCGAGGATCGTCGGCCAGCCGGGGAACGCCGCTTCGCTCATGGGCGGCAGGCTACCGGGCGAGGCTCCCGCCTCGGATCGACAGGCTCATCGTTCGAGGCGGCCGCGACAGACGGTCAAGCCGACTGGCGCCGGTGGCGGATGATGCGGCGGCGATCGCGCTCGGTGGCCCCACCCCACACCCCTTGGTGCTCGCGCGTGCCCAAGGCGTGCTCGAGGCACGCGTCCTGCACCTGGCACCCGGAACACACCTGTTGGGCTGCCGTGGTCTCGTCGTCGGGGTCGGGGAAGAACAAGCTGGTCGCAACCCCACGACATGCGGCCTGATCCTGCCAATGCCTTGCCATGTTCCCCGATGTCCTCCGACGTGCCCGGCCCGGGTGGGACCGATCTCCGATCGAGCCGTTCTTATCAACCCCGAACATCGGAGGCCAAAAGCGGGCCTGCCCGTTGTGGGGGTGGGCCGGGAGCGGGGTCGGTGCCGAGTCGATCAGGTGACGTCGGCCACCAGCTCGCGTCGGGTGTCGCCCGAGAGCGAGACCTCGTGCTGGTACTCGGGATGAGCCACGGCCAGGCGGACATCGGCATCGGGGTCAGCCAGGGCGGCGACCTGCCCGGGCGTCAGGTTGAACTCGATGTAGTGCACGGCCGCGGTGGTGGCTTCGCGGGTCAGCTGGGCTTGGTGGGCTGCTTCGGGGGTGCAGGACACGAC
>JAOUEE010000136.1 GCA_029858875.1 Acidimicrobiia bacterium | reverse complement strand
CGCACGACCTCGAACGGTCCCAGGATCCGGTACTCCATCGACTCCGAGAGTAGATGCCTCTGCCTTGGAGCGAGCTTGGAACGACCCGCCCGCGGCGGTCGTCCGACACCGCGCCACGGCCGCCGGCACTACCCGTGCAGGGGCTTGCGGGCTCGGAACGGGTAGCCGTGGACGTCGAAGGCCCTGGCCTTCTCCTCACCGCGAGCACCACCGAAGGTGTCGACCGGCGCACCGATCTCGATGTCGACGAAACCGATCTCGGCGAGCATCTGCTTCCAGCCTGCGCACGGCAGGCCACCGGCGATTCAATCGGTCCACAGATCGATGTGGCGCATCGCCTCCTCGGGCACGGGCCGGCCGTTGGCGATGTCGGCGAACTGGAGTGTCCCCCCGGGGCGAAGCACCCGCAGCACCTCGTCGAACGCGGTCCGCTTGTCGGGGCAGAGGTTGAACACGCCGTTGGAGATCACGACATCGGCCCATCCGTCGTCCACGGGCAGATCCTCGGCCAGGCCATCGCAGAACTCGACGTGGTCGAGGTCCAGCTCACGGGCCAGAGCCCGGGACTTCGTCAGCATCTGGGGGGTCATGTCCACCCCGACGACCTGACCGGAGGGTCCGCTGGCCTTGGCGGCGAGGAAGCTGTCGAAACCGGCGCCCGAACCGATGTCGACGACCCGTTCGCCGACCTGGATCCTGCGCAGCTCGAACGGGTTGGCCACTCCGGCGAAGGACTCCACGGCGATGTCGGGAAGGTCGTCGACGGGATCCATGTCGTAGCGGCAGCGTTCGGCCAGGCGCCGGCCGGTGTGGAAGTGGAACTGGCCGTCGGGTGTCTCGGCCACCTCTCGGTACTTGGCACGAACTTCGTGGCGAAGGGTCTCGGGGTCGACCGGTGTGGTCTGGTGGTCTTGGTTGGTTGTCGTGTTCATGATCCGAGCATGACCCGCCCGCAGGATCGAGTCATGGGGATGGCGTGGAGAAGTTCTGGGGACGGCGAAAGGCCTGGTCAGGCTTCCGGTACGCCGGCCGAGCGGAGACCGTCGAGGTACATCTCGAGCTGCTCGGGACGCTTCAGATAGAACAGCTTGCGCCGGGCGTGGGTCACGCTGAAGCCGGGGCACCGTTCGAGCAGCCCGGCCACGGCTTCCGGGCACTCCTCGGCCCGGCCCGACCGGGCCAGCGCCACCACCTTGTGGGCGGTCGTCCAGTACTGGCAGTTGGGCATTGCCGCGGCCCGGTCGGCCCACTCGACGGCTTCGTCGTTGCGCCCGGCGAACAACAGAGCGAGGGCGCCGTACGACAGGAAGGCCCAGCGCTGCGGGTCATGGTCGCCGAGCTCGACGGATCGGGCGAACTGGGTGATTGCCTCGTCGTAGCGTCCCTCGTAGCAGAGCGAGTCACCCATTCCGCAGAACGCCGCGGCGAAGCTCGGGTTGAGCTCGATGGCCCGCTCGTTCTCCTTCAACGCGGCCGCATAGTCGCGGCGGGCGAGTTGCACCCGACCGCGCAGCATGTGGAACACCGCGTTCTGCTCGTCGGCGAGCACCGCCGTCCGGGTGGCGGCCAGCGCCTCATCGAGCGTGTCGGGATCGGGCTCGGTGTCCCAGTAGGTCATGCCCAGCACCACGGCGTAGGCCCACCAGGCGTGGGCATCGGCGAAGCCCGGGTCGAGCGCTCTCGCCCGGCTGAGCAGCTCTTGCGCCTCGAGGTTGTCCTCGGCCGTGAATCGGTAGAAGTGGCTGATACCGAGGTGGTACAGATCCCAGGCCCGCAGATCGGCTCGCGGCTCGCGGGTCACTCGATTGCGCTCGGCCAGACCCACCTCGGGCTCGATGGCGGCGGCAATGATGTCGGTGACCTCGTCGAGCACATCGAAGAGATCTTCGATTCGCCGGTCGTAGCGTTCGGTCCAACGGCCGAGGCCGGTGGCCGCGTCGGTGAGGCTGCTGGTCACCCGCAGGCGGTCACCGTCGATCCGCACCGTGCCCTCGACGATGTAATCCACCCCCAGTTCGGCGTGGAGTCGACGGACCGCATCGGAGGCCTGGCCCAGGCCCGAGGTCGTCGTCCGGCTGAGCACCTGCAACCACCGGTGCTTGGACAGTGCGGTGATGACGTCGGAGGTCAGCCCCTCGGCGACGTGGGCTCGATCGGGGTCGGGCGACAGACTGGCGAAGGGCAGGACGGCTATCACCGGATTGGCTCGGACGGCGTCGAGCGAGGAGCCGCCAGTCGGGGGCTCGGACTCCGCCACCGGGACGATCAACATGTAGCCCCGACCGTGCACGGTCTTGATGATGGCCTGCTCTCGTCCCGTGTCGCCGACGGCACGACGCAGGGCCTTGATCTGGCTGGTCAGGGCGGACTCGCTCACGAATCGATCGCCCCACACCGCGTCCAGCAGCTGGGCCTTGGACACCACCTTGTCGCGGTGCTCGACCAGCTCGATGAGCAACTGCATGGCCCGCGGTTCGAGGGCCACCGCCACGCCGCCTCGGCGCAGCTCGAAACGCTCCAGATCGAGCTCGCAGTCGGCGAACCGCAGTCCCACGACCACACCGTAGTGTGGTCCCGAGCGGTGGACCCGAGGGCTACTGGTGGCGGAGCACGCGCTCGAGCTCGGCTTCGAAGTCCAACGGTGGTGGTCGGCCCACGTCGATCCGCACGCCGATGAGCGAGCGGGGGGCGACAGCTGGAGGGAGGTAGTCGTCACAGACGGGAAAGGGACGTCCGTAGCCGACGGTGAGGAAGGCACCGTCGGGCGCGATGGCGCCCGGTATGGCTCGGTCCAGCACGTTCTCGGCGAGGACGGAGTCGTCGGCCCCGAGGGTGAGGTCGAAGCCGCCCGTGGCCCGCGGGGCGGCTGCGATCGACAGGGCGCGAGCGCCAGCGGGGACCGGCGCCGTGATCCGGTGCTCGTCGCCGTCGGTGGCGAGGATCCAGGTGAGCTGGCCGTCACCCAGGAACCACGCCCAGCCCGCCACCCAATCACCCTGCTCGCAGACCACGCCGCTGGCGCCGGCGTCGAGAGGCTCGGCGAACCACGCCACCATGCGGAAGCCGCCGAGCAGGACCGGGGAGTGCGACTCGTGCACCTTGTCGCCCGGCTCGAGCTCGTAGGTGCTCTGGAAGTGCAACCACGGCAGGTGCATCTGGGCCAGGCGGTTGTCGCGGCTGTCGTCGATGGGGAGCACGTCGTTGTCGACCGCGGCTCGGTCCCAGAGCCCGATCAGCTCGGCCAGCTTGTCGGGTCGCTCGGCGGCGAGGTCATGGGACTCCGTGAAATCGGTGGTCGTGTCGAACAGCTCCCACTGGTCATCGTCGAAGGCGTGGCTGCCGACGATGGCATCGCGTTCGGCTGCGGTCAGCTGGTTGACGTGGTTGGTGACCGCCTTCCAGCCGTCGGCGTAGATGGCTCGGCTGCCCCAGCACTCGTAGTACTGCGACGTGCGGGGGTGAGGTGCGCCCGGGTCCCCGAGGGCGTCGCGGATGGTCACGCCGTCGAGCGAAAGCTGAGCGACCCCGGCCAGCTCGCCCGGTGCCTCGAGTCCGAGCAGGTCGAGAACCGTGGGCATCACATCGATGGCGTGGCAGTACTGGTGTCGGATGCCACCGCCGTCGGTGAGTCCGCCCGGCCAGCACACGATCAGCGGGTCACGCACGCCGCCCTCGAACGTGTAGCGCTTCCATCGGCGGAAGGGCGTGTTTCCGGCCAGGGCCCAGCCCCAGGGGTAGTGGCCGCTCGATCGGAAGCCGCCCAGGTCGTCGTGGTGAGCCAGCTCGGCGTCGAGGTCGTCGGGATCGTCGCTGATGTAGTGCCGCAACTGGTTCCACGACCCGTTCGGCCCGCCCTCGGCCGAGCTCCCATTGTCGGAGACGAGGATCACGATGGTGTTGTCGCGCTGCCCGGCCCGCTCGATCTCGTCGAGGACCCGGCCGATGTGGTGGTCGGTGTGGGTCAGGAACCCGGCGAACACCTCCATCATGCGGCTGTACAGCCGTTGTCGCTCGGGCTCGATCCCGTCCCACGCCTCCACCCACGGCGGTCGCTCGGACAGCTCGGCGTCGGCCGGCACGATGCCCAGTTCCCTCTGGCGGGCGAACGTCCGTTCGCGCCATTCGTCCCAGCCGTCGTCGAATCGACCCCGGTAGCGGCCGATCCACTCGGGGGGCGCCTGATGGGGCGCATGCGGCGAGCCGGTGGCGTACCACAGCAGGAACGGCCGCTCCGGGTTGTGCACCCGGAGCTGACGCAGCTGTGCGATCGCCTCGTCGGCCAGATCGGCGTCGAGGTGATAGCCCTCATCGGGGGTGCGGGGCGGCTCCACGTGTTGCTGGTCGCGAATGAGGTTCGGCGTCCACTGGTTGGTCTCGCCGTTCAGGAAGCCGTAGTAGCGCTCGAACCCGACCCCGGTGGGCCACATGTGGAAGGGCCCGGTGGCCCGTTGGTCACGCGGGGTGAGGTGCCACTTGCCGATGGCGGTGGTGGAGTACCCCTGCTCTCGGAGAACCTGGGCGATCGTCCCCGCCGAAGCCGGGAACTGTCCCGTGTAGCCCGGGTAGTTGGTGGGCAGATCGGGCAGCATGCCCATGCCGACGCGATGATGATTGCGGCCGGTCAGCAGGCAGGCTCGCGTGGGCGAGCAGACTGCTGTCGTGTGGAAGTTGGTGAACCGCAGACCCTCGCACGCCAGGCGATCGATGTTCGGGGTGTCCAGGTCGGAGCCGTAGCAGCCCAGCTGGGCGAAGCCGAGATCGTCGAGCACGATCACCACGACGTTGGGGCTGCCTGCCGGATAGGGCTTCTCGGCCTGCGGGGCGCGGCTGTCGGCCAGGGCCAGGTTGATCGTGGGTTCGTCCGCAATGGTCATCGCATCTCCTGGGCCGCCCATGAAGGGCCCGTCGTCCTGTCGGTGATCGGTGGCTCGACCCTACGCCCGAGGTGCCGGGGCATGTCCGACCACCGGTCTGCCGATCGGATCGCCGATCGTCGCGAAGCCCGAGCCCGTGGCCGTGGCGCAGGGTCATCGAGGACGCGGCGGCGACGCTACCGTGACCCCGATGCATCGGACGGACCGCGATCGGCGATGACCGACCCCGAGCGCACCGGTCGTCGGTTGCAGCAGGCGACCATTGTCTGGAACCTGGCCGAGGTGGTGGTCACCGTCTCGCTCGGTCTGGCCGCCGGATCTCTGGCCCTGATCGCCTTCGGCCTCGATTCGCTGATCGAGGTGTTCGCCTCGCTCGTCGTGTTGTGGCACATGGCCGAGGACGGCAGGGGCGGGCAGCGAGATGATCGTGCCCGGCGCCTGGTGGCCATCGCCTTCGCCGTGTTGGCGGCCTACCTGATCGCGGCCAGCGGTCGCGCGCTCTGGATGGGGACGGAACCGGATCAGTCCCCGATCGGGATCGCCTACCTCGCCGTCACCGCACTGGTGATGTTCGGTCTGGCCGCGTGGAAGCGACGCGTGGGCCGGGAGATCGGAAGCGAGACCTTTCTCGCCGAGGCGCACATGACCTTCCTGGACGGCTGGCTGGCCACGGGGATCCTGGTGGCGCTGGCCGCGAACGTCGCGTGGGGATGGTGGTGGGCCGATGCCGCAGCCGCCGCCGCGGTGGGGGTGGCTGCGGCCCGCGAGTCCGCCGAACTGTTCACCGACGCCGGCCATGGCCGTGACGGTTCCGGGCCCTCGATCGCCGATCCGGCCTGAACGGATCGCGAAGCCGATCAGTCCGCCGATCAGTCCGCCGATGGGTCGCTGGTGGAGGACGGGATCACGTGACCATGGATCTCGCTGGTCATCGTCTCGATGGCGCGGATCATCTCGGCCGCGTCGAGGTTGGTCTTGTAGTCGTGGGTCGCCAGCTCGGCTGCGATGGCGTCGGAGCGCCGCGCCGCGATCAGCAGGATGGCCCCCTGCAGGGCGGCGATGCACGAGAGGATGAGGTTCAACAGGATGAACGGGTAGGGGTCGAATCCGACGTTGCGGTTGCCGACCATCCATCCGGCGAGGAAGAGCAGCGCGCCGAAGACGAAGCCCCACGATCCCATGCTGTTGCGCAGGCGGTCGGCCGCCCGCTCGCCCAGGCTGAGCTGGTCGTCGTTGCGGACGCCCGGATGCTTCCGCCAGATGTTGCGGGCGTGCTGCACCCGCCAGGCCTGGAACCTCATGATTCTCCTCCCCGGATCGACCGTTGCGGTGGTGTCGACGCCGGGATCAGTATCCCGTGGGTTCGAGCGGTCGGGGTGCCGACGGCGGTGACACCGGACGAGGCTCGTCCCGAGAACCGGGCGATGAAGCCGCGCCGGGTGTCGGACGCCGCCTGCGGGTGATGATCCGGAAGAGGGTGGCGAACACGACGGCCACCACCGCCAGGATGGACGTGACCTGGTACAGCGGATTGGCGGCATCGGTGCCCGCCAACGTGCCGTGCAAGCTGGCGAGGAAGAACGTGAGGTAGCTGGCCAGGTGGATGCGGTGCCAGGTGCGGCGAGGAAGCCGCTTCATGGCCAGCGACGTGAGCTCCACGATCACGAGCAGCCACGTGGCGAGGACGCCGAGCGCGACCGGGATGGGCTTCCAGTCCGCGACGAACGGGATGGCCAGATCCACCAGGTCGAAGTGGATGTAGGTGTCGGCGACCAGGGCACCGAGGTGGACGACCACGAATCCGACCGTGAGCCCGGCCAGCCATCGGTGCAGGTCGAGGATCCACGCCGGTCGCAGCCGATCGACGACCTTCGCCGGCAGGAGGATGCCCCAGAGGACGCTGGCGGTCAGCAGCAGCCAGGCGATGACGCCAGCTGCCCGGGCCACATACCACCAGATCTGCGGGCTCATCGCGTCGTCGCCATCGGTCGGGCCGGGCCGTCGGGCTCGGAACCGGCGCACCTGTCGGTTCCCAGCAGTTGGCCGGTGTTGGTCACCCCGAGCCCGTGCAGCCCGTGGCGCTCCAGGTAGGGAACCAATCCGGTGCTGCCGCCGAGGACAGCGGCGGTGGCGTGCGCCTCGGCCTGCCATCCACAGGATCCGACGACGCTGACCGCGGCCAGGTCGGTGTCGGAGACGGATCCGGTCCGCGGGTCGATCAGGTGATGCCCGGTGACGCCGGCGTGGTCCGTCAGCCGGCGGCTGCGGGTGCTGGAGGTGGCGACGCCGCCGGCGCTGAGGGCCCAGTGACCGATGATCGCGCCCGGGGCGAAGGGATCCTCGACCGTGACGCCCCAGCCCTCGGGTCGGGGGGGCGATCCGGCGGCGGCTAGATCGCCGCCGATGACCACCAGTGCACCGGCGGCGCCACGGTGGAGCAGCTCGGCGACGACGAGGTCGGCGGCCAGACCCTTGCCGATCCCGCCCGGGTCGATGACCAAACCGGGCGGGAAGGTGATCGTGTGGCGATCCCGGTCGATGACCACCGCCGTGATGTTCGTGCCGTCGGGGCGGAACCCATCAGGCAGTCGCGTCGTGACCTGTGGGTCGTCGATGCTCGCCAGGTAGCCGGCATCGAGCAGCGCCGGGAGGACGGTGGGATCGAGTAGCCCCTCGGACAGCCGCCACGCCTGCTCCAGGGTCTCGACCAGGGTCATGGTGACCTCGTTGACGATCTGGGGGTCACCCGCCGAGCAGTTGAGCCGGCTGACGTCGCTGTCGGGCCGGAACCGGCTCCACGCGCCCTCCAGCTCGCCAAGCCCGCGGCGAGCGACGGCACCCGCCTCGGGAGGGCCGTCCACGACGATCACGTGCGCCGCGCTGGCCATGACGCGAAAGCGGGTCTCAGCGACTGCCATTGGTGGATGCGGTGGGAGCGGTCGGGGAGGGCGCGGCCGGTCGCACGCTCGGCTCGGCGGTGAGCACGATGGGCTCGGCGGTGAGCACGATGGGTTCGTTCGAGAGCTCGGTGACCGGCGTCGGGGTCTCGAACACCGGCACGGACCGATCGGGAGCGATCACGGTGGTGCTGGTGGGCACGGCCACAGCCGCGAGGTCGGCCGAGGCCGCGTCCGTCGCGCCCAGGGCGGCGACGAGACCGAGCATCGCCGTGGCGCTGAGGCCCGTGGCCGCTATTCGAGCCGTACGGGCGGGGTGACGGCGCCGGGCGCGAGCCCTGGCGGGAATGGGCTCGGCCGGCGCCGTCACCCCCTTGGCGCCATCGGGATCGGAGTCCTCGATGACACCCGAACGCGACGCGCGACGGGCCGACAGTCGGGCCAGCCGCTCGACCAGTTCGGCGTCCTCGGCGGCGTGGACCTCAGTCATCATCCTCGCGCCCCTCATGCTCCTCTTGTTCGTCGTCTTCCTCGTGCTCGGCTTCGGGGTGTTCGTCGTCGTCGCCTTGCTGGTCGTATCGCGGTGGGGTCGTCGGCGTCGGCCCCGGGGCCGGTGGCTCCACGGAGGGACGCTCCACCCGGGCCACCACGGTTCCCTCCGCAGTCGATGAGGCGAAGAACTCGAGGGTGTCGTCTCCGTTGGTGAACCGCAGCGACACGACCTCGGAGTCCGATCCGTTGTCTTCCCAACGCCACGCACCGGTGGTCTGCACATCGACCAGCCGCAGGCCGGCGTCATCAGCCGAGAGGTCCACGGTGCCGGCGCCCTCGACCGCAAAGGTCTGCACGCGGTTCCGGTCGGTGGGGGTCACCGTCGCCATGGAGGTCGCGCCGGCCGGTGCAGAGGATGTCGCGATCACGGCATCGGCCGAAAGGGTGCCCAGCGCGCCGTTGTCGGCGGCGTTGAGGATGCCGACGTTGGCACCGATGGCCGCTCCACCGGCGAGGACGACGCCGGCGATCGATGCGGCGGTGACGGCGGCGGTCTTTCGGATCATGGTGATTCTCCTTGCGTCGTGCTCCGGGACCACAGGTCTCGGTCTGTCCAGGACGCTACGGAGTGGAGCGGCAACGGCCGCCCAGCCGACGGTTAGGAGATGGCAAAGAACTCCCGTGAGGCGCGCGCCGGCGATCGTGCAGGAACCGGCCAGGATGGGGCAAAGAAACGGCAAAGCGCCTCGCTCACCCTCGGCCGGGTGCGCGAGGGTGGGACATGCGCCTGCTCGTCGTCGAGGACGACCCGACCATCAGCGAGCCGCTGGTGACGGGCCTCACCCGTGAGGGGTTCGACGTGCAGCTCGCCGTCAGCGGCGCCGATGCGCTGGCTGCGGAACCGGCCGAGATGGTGCTGCTGGATCTGGGACTGCCGGACCTCGATGGACGGGTGGTGTGCCAGGAGCTGCGCAGCCGGTCGACGGTACCGATCATCGTGGTGACGGCTCGGGGTGACGAGATCGATCGGGTGATGCTGCTCGAGCTCGGAGCCGACGACTACGTGGTGAAGCCGTTCGGCTTTCGCGAGCTCGTGGCCAGGATCCGCGCCGTGCTGCGTCGCACCAACCATGAACGCGGTGCTCCGGAGGAGGTCGTCACCTCGTGGGGTGGACTCGTGGTGGATCGCCGCACCCGCCTGGTCACGGTCGATGATCGAGCAGTGTCGTTGACCCCGAAGGAGTACGACCTCCTCACCGAGTTGGCATCCGACGCGGGGGCCATCTTCACCCGCGAGCACCTGATGGAGAACGTGTGGGACGAGAACTGGTGGGGGTCGACCAAGACGCTCGACGTCCACGTCGCCTCACTCCGGAAGAAGCTCGGAGCCGAGCTGATCGAGACGGTGCGCGGCGTGGGGTTTCGTCTCACCGGCA